>URMT01000084.1 GCA_900549005.1 uncultured Eubacteriales bacterium
TGAGCGAGGGCAAATCATAGTCCGAGCGGTGACCGAGCGCGGCGGCTACTTCACCTCACGCCGCGCGAGAAGGCCCCTCAAATTCACGGAAAATTCAGCTTTCGGCCAAAGCTGAATTTTTGTGAGCTTATTTTATTACTATATAATCGTATATTGCGGGGAATATCTGCGCCGCATACACGTTGAACAGCACTACGCCCGCAATGAGCGCGGCCGCAACGAGCGCGCCTACCAAATCGCGCCAGCCGAAGGTGAGCTTTTTGTATTTTGTGCGGTTTTTGCTGCCCGAATAACAGCGCGCATCCATAGCGTCGCCCAGCTCCTCCGCGCGCCTGAACGCGCTTATTAAAAGAGGTATGAGTATGGGCACGACCGCCTTTATGCGCTTGAAAATGTTGCCGCTTTCAAAGTCGGCGCCCCTCGCCTTCTGCGCCGCGATTATTCGGTTGGTTTCGTCAATCAGCGTGGGGATAAAGCGCAGGGCTATGCTCATTATGAGCGCCAGCTCGTGCACGGGGAATTTTATCCATTTGAGCGGTGTTAAAAGACTTTCTATGCCGTCGGTGAGGCGCACGGGCGTTGTGGTGAGCGTAAGCACCGCCGAGGCCATTACCAGAAGGAACAACCTGAGCAGCAGGAACACCGTGAACACTATTGCCTCGCGGTATATCTTTATTATGCCCCATTCCGCCAGAAGGTGCTCGCCGCCGTGGAAAAACAGGTTTAAAACCGAAGTTAGAATGAGTATGAAAATTATGCCCTTGACCGAGCGGAGCACCGAGCCGAAGGGCACGCGCGCCGCTATTACCGCCGCCGCAAGCACTATTGCGCACAGTATCATTCCGTAAAACGTCTGCGCCACGAATATAGCCACGATATACGCAATCAAAAACAGCAGTTTGGTGCGGGGGTCCATAGAATGGACGAAAGATTTTGCGGGGTAGTACTGGCCGAACGTTACGTCGTTAAGCATCGCCTTCACCCCCTTCGAACAGACTTATCGCCTTGTCTGCAAAGTC
Source organism: uncultured Eubacteriales bacterium (assembly GCA_900549005.1). Classification (GTDB taxonomy): domain Bacteria; phylum Bacillota; class Clostridia; order Christensenellales; family Borkfalkiaceae; genus Coproplasma; species Coproplasma stercorigallinarum. The sequence continues at coordinate 1,020 of URMT01000084.1, forward strand.
CTCGCAGGTAAAATCGGTATCCACCTCTATCCCGTGCGACGAAAGCCTCGCGCACGCCTTTGCCGTGAGGGGCACGTCCAGCCCGAGCGAGGTTAGCTCTTCGGCTTTTTTGAACAGCTCGCGCGGGGTAAGGCAGTCTGCAACCGCGCCTTCGGATATTACGGCGGCACACGTGCAGTTATCGGCAATCTCGTCCATATCGTGCGACACGACTATCACCGTCGAGCACCACTCGCGGTGAATTTTGTGCAGAAGTTCCATTATCTCCTGCTTGCCGAGGGGGTCGAGCCCCGCGGCGGGTTCGTCGAGTATGAGTATATGGGGGCGGCTTACTATTACGCCCGCTATCGCAACGCGCCTCTTCTGTCCGCCCGACAAATCGAAGGGCGACTTGTCCTTCACCTCTTCGTAGGAGAGGCCGACCATCTCTATCGCGTCGCGCACGGCGGCCTCGGTCTCCTCGGCGGATATGCCCTTGCGGAAGTTTTTGAGGCCGAACGCCACGTCGGCAAACACCGTTTCGGCGAACAACTGATATTCGGGGTACTGAAACACCATACCCACGCTTTCGCGCAGTTTAAGAAAGTTGCACTTTTTATCGGCGAGGTTGAAAGGGCCCACCGTAATCTGCGGAAGAATTGGCGCCGCCTGTCCCTTTTTAGGTTTTTTGGGGCGGTACTTCTTCTGCGCCTGCGGCAGCTTTATAAGAGCGTTGAGGTGCTGAACGAGCGTTGACTTGCCGCTGCCCGTATGGCCTATTATGCCGAAAAATTCGCCCTCGTCTATGTGCAGGTTTATGCCGCTGAGCGCCTTAGAGGCAAACGGCGATTTTGCCGAATACGTGAAGGTGAGGTCGCTTACGTCTATATCCCATTCGTGCGCATTTTGCGCAATTGGTGCAGGGATATATGCCGACGAATTGTGTTTTGCGCCCCTCTTTTCAACCTCGGCGGCAATCTCGTCGGCGAGGTCTTCGGGCGAGAGGCAGTCGGCCACGGCTATGCCCGCGCCCTGCAACCGTTTGCATATCCTGCCTATGCGCGGCAGGCTTAAATTGTATGCTTCCAGCCGCTCGCTGTGCATAAATATTTCGGCGGGCGTGCCCTCCATTACAATCTCGCCCCTGTTCATAACTATCGTGCGGTCGGCAAGGAGGGCCTCCTCCATAAAGTGGGTGATGAGTATAACCGTCATACCCTCTTCCCTGTTCAGGCGGGACACGACTCCCATTACCTCCCTTCTGCCGCGGGGGTCGAGCATTGCGGTCGATTCGTCCAGAATTATTATGTCGGGCTTAATGGCAAGCACGCCCGCGATTGCGATGCGCTGTTTCTGCCCGCCCGAAAGGCGCGAAGGCGTGCCCGTGCGGAACTCTTCCATTCCCACGGCTTTAAGCGCCCAGTCTATGCGCCTGCCTATCTCTTCGCGCTCTATGCCTATGTTTTCGGGGCCGAAAGCCACGTCGTCTTCGATAATCGAGGCGACCATCTGGTTGTCGGGGTTCTGAAAGACTATGCCCGCGCGGCGGCGTATGGCAACGGGGTTCTTGCCCTCGGAAGTGTCCAGCCCGAACACCGTAACTTTGCCCGAATCGGGCAGAAGCAGTCCGTTTATCAGGCGGGCGAGCGTGGATTTGCCGCTTCCGTTATGCCCTATGATTGCAAGGAACTCGCCGTTTTTTACCCTGAGAGAAAGATTGCTGACTGCGGGCACGGGCTGTTCGTTGTATGAAAAAGTGACGCCGTCGAAGATAACCGCGTCCTCGTTCCCGTCTGCCCCGGCCGCCTGTTCGGCGGGAGTATTTTCTCCTGCGGGGGCTTTTAAATTTTCTTCGGTCGGCGCACCTTCGGGCGCGCCTTCATTCTTTTCCTTATTCTGCATTTTTTACCTTTATTTGCAAAGATTATAGCAAAAAGCCGAAATTTTAACAACAATTTACGCTTTATTTTTTTCAAAGCGCTGTAAAAAGTTTGTGAACTTTATTAAAACAGGGCAAAAAATGACCTTTTGCGAGGGCTTTGGAGCCCTTTATAAAAATATATTGAAAATATATTTCAGCGGGATATTGACTTTTAAAAATTTATGATTTATAATAATTTTGTGTGAAAACCACACAAATGTTATTGATTTTGTAAAGAATATCAAACGGAGGTTTTATTGATGAAAAAGTTGACTATCGACGGTAATACCGCCGCCAGCCACGTTGCGTACGCCTTTTCGGAAGTAGCGGCGATTTATCCCATTACGCCCTCTTCCCCTATGGCGGAAGTCGCCGACGAATGGGCGACCGCAGGCAGAACCAATATGTGGGGGCAGAAAGTTAAGATTGCAGAAATGCAGTCCGAAGGCGGCGCGGCAGGCGCCGTGCACGGCTCGCTCTCCGCAGGCGCGCTGACCACCACGTTTACCGCTTCGCAGGGTCTGCTTCTTATGATTCCCAATATGTACAAGATTTCGGGCGAACTGCTGCCTATGGTAATGCACGTTTCGGCGCGCGCCTTAGCTGCACACTCGCTCAACATATTCGGCGACCACGCCGACGTTATGGCTTGCCGCCAGACCGGTTTTGCAATGCTGTGCGATTCTTCCGTTCAGGAAGTTATGGACCTCGCGCTCGTTGCTCACCTCTCCACCCTTAAATCGCGCGTTCCCTTCATCAACTTCTTCGACGGTTTCCGCACCTCGCACGAAGTTGCCAAGATTGACGTTTGGGACGAGGCTGACGACTATGCAGAGATAAGGGCCATCTGCGACGAGGCAGGCATTGCCGCAGACGTTGCAGACTTCAAGAGCCGCTCATTGAACCCCGAGCACCCCATCCAGAAGGGCACCGCGCAGAACGGCGACACCTACTTCCAGAACAGGGAGACGGCGAACAGCTACTACGAAGCTACCCCCGCAATCGTTCAGAAGATGATGGACCTCGTTTCCTCCAAGTGCGGAAGAAACTACCACCTCTTCGACTATGTGGGCGCGCCCGACGCGGAAGAAGTTATAGTTGCAATGGGTTCGGCCTGCGAGACCATAGAAGAATCCATAAACAAACTCAACGGTATGGGCAAGAAGTACGGCCTTGTTAAAGTGCGCCTTTACAGGCCCTTCGTTGCAGACGCGTTCGTTGCAGCCCTTCCCAAGACGGTTAAAAAGATTGCCGTACTCGACAGGACCAAGGAACCCGGCTCTCTCGGCGAACCTCTGTACCTCGACGTATGCTCGGCGCTCCTCGAAAAGGGCGTGACCAAGGCAAAGGTTGTGGGCGGCAGATACGGCCTCGGCTCCAAGGAGTTCACCCCCTCGATGGTGCTCGCCGTATACAAGAACTTAGAGCAGAAAGCGCCCAAGAACCACTTCACCATAGGTATTTACGAAGACGTTACCAACAGCTCGCTCGACTTCTCTGAAAAGTTCGACGCCGCTCCCGCAGGTTCGACCTCGTGCAAATTCTACGGCCTCGGCTCCGACGGTACGGTAGGCGCCAACAAGAACTCCATAAAGATAATAGGCGACCACACCGATAAGCACGCACAGGCTTACTTCTTCTACGATTCCAAGAAGTCGGGCGGCATAACCGTATCGCATCTCCGTTTCGGCGATACGCCCATACAGTCGGAATACCTCATCGACTCCGCCGACTTCGTTCAGTGCTCCAACCCCTCGTACATCACCCGTTACGATATGACGAGCGACATAAAAGAGGGCGGCACCTTCCTCATCAACACCGACGCAACGACGGTTGAAAAGCTGGAAGAATTCCTGCCCGCAAAGGTTAAGCAGGACATCGCCAAAAAGCACATCAACCTGTACGTTATCGACGCCATTCACATCGCGGCGCAGCTGGGTCTCCGCGGCAGGACGAACACAATTCTTCAATCGGCATTCTTCCGCGTAAATCCCCAGATTATGCCCTACGACAAGGCCATCGAATATATGAAGTATATGGCCAAGAAGTCCTTCGGCAGGAAGGGCGACGCCGTAGTTCAGATGAACTATAACGCTATCGATTCCGCCGCAGGCGACAACCTCGTAAAGATTGACGTTCCCGCAGAGTGGGCAAACGCAACCACGGGCGCGGCAATGCACGAGGGTCACGCAGACAAGTACTATCAGGAGATAATCAAGCCCATCCTCTATTTGCAGGGCGACAAGCTCAAATCTTCGCAGTTCAACGCAGACGGACACGTTCCCACCGGCACCACCAAGTTTGAAAAGCGCGGCGTTGCGGTGAACGTACCCGAAATCATTCAGGACAAGTGCATACAGTGCGGCACCTGCTCGTTCGTATGTCCTCACGCCTGCCTCCGTCCCGCACTCGTTGCAAAGGACGCGACGGACAAGCCCGAAACTATGGTAATCGTAAAGGACGCAATCGGCATCCCCGGATATCAGTACAAGATGCAGGTTTCTCCCCTCGACTGTATGGGTTGCGGCGTGTGCGCTACCGTATGCCCCGTAAAGGACGGCGGCGCCATAAAGATGATTCCTCTTGCAGAATCGCTTGAAAAGGGCGAAGACAAGAACTGGGAGTATGCGGTAGACCTTCCCGCGGTAGACACCTCCAAGTTCAAGAAAGAGACGGTAAAGGGCTGCCAGTTCTGCACTCCTCTCTTCGAGTTCTCGGGCGCGTGCGCAGGCTGCGGCGAAACGCCTTACGTAAAAGTAATCACCCAGCTCTTCGGCGAAGATATGATAATTGCCAACGCAACGGGCTGCTCGTCGATATACGGCGGTTCTTCGCCTACGTGCCCCTACACCACCAACAAAGAGGGACGCGGCCCCGCCTGGGCAAACTCGCTGTTCGAAGACAACGCAGAGTTCGGCTATGGTATGAACCTTGCTTACACCGCAAGGCGCAACGCCGTAAAGGGCAAAGTTGAAAAACTTGCAACCCTTTGGGACGGCGAAGGCAAGGCCGCCTGCGAGGCTTACCTTGCCGCATTTGAAGACAGGGAACCTTCGAAGAAGGCTTCCAAAGAGCTTATAAAATACCTTGAAGGATGCAAGGACTGCGGTTGCGAGGCTGATACGCTCGTAAAAGAAATTCTTGCAGACAAAGACTGCCTTGCCAAGAAGTCCATCTGGATATTCGGCGGCGACGGCTGGGCATACGACATCGGCTACGGCGGACTTGACCACATTATCGCAGAGGGCGAAGACGTGAACATCCTCGTTCTCGACACCGAAGTATACTCCAACACCGGCGGCCAGGCTTCCAAGTCCACCAACATCGGCGCGGTTGCCAAGTTCGCCTCCGCGGGCAAGAGGGTTAAGAAGAAGGACCTTGGTATGATTGCCAAGACCTACGGCTATGTATACGTAGCGCAGTGCGCTATGGGCTCTAACCCCGCACAGTTCCTCAAAGCAATAAGCGAGGCAGAGGCTTACCACGGACCTTCGCTCATCATCTGCTATGCACCCTGCATCAACCACGGCATCAATATGACCAAGAGCCAGCTCGAAGAGAAGGCGGCAGTTGACTGCGGTTACTGGCAGCTTTACAGGTACAACCCCGTAGGCGAAGTGTTCACGCTCGACAGCAAGGCCGACCCCGACTTCGGCGCATACCAGAACTTCCTTGCAAGCGAAACGAGGTATTCCTCGCTTGTAAAGACCCAGGGCGCAGACGTTGCGGGCGAGCTCTTCAAACAGACCGAAGAGTCTGCAAAAGAGAGGCTTGAAGGCTATAAAAAGCTCGCAGGCAAAGAATAATCAATAACAACTTCCGTTTTTAAAAAGCGGCGCAAGGCTGTTCGCCTTGCGCCGCTTCATTTTATAAGCTATTGTAAAAAGCCCTGAATTGAAATATCTGTGACACAGATAACTGCATACAAAAGAATTATTGAATGATATAATTTTGCTTCATTAAAAGATAAAGGAGAATAAAATGTCGGCCATTGAAGAGTTATATTGCGGCACACGCGGCAATTGCGAGTGCATAATACAGAGCGAGGAATACAAAAAAATTTTGGAAAAGTGTGCAGAACTTTCAACACTTCTGAATGAGGGGCTTGACGAACGGCAAAAAAGTCTTTTGTTTGACCTCACCGTTGAGCAGGGCGGGCTTGAACACGAAAGCAATTTGGCGCACTTTGCCGAGGGTTTCAGATTGGGACTTGCACTCGCAGCCGAAAGTCTTTTGAATAAATAAAGTCACAGATTAAATCAAGGCGCCCGCGGCTTTCGCCGC
>URMT01000085.1 GCA_900549005.1 uncultured Eubacteriales bacterium
TATTCACGCGGCAGAGTTTCGTCACTACGTTCCTCACGCGCGTCAATGACAATTACTATATTAAATTCACGGAATTTTTCGCTTTCGGCCAAAGCTGAATTTTCGTGAGGTTAATTATTACGTGAGGTCAATTATTATTTATTATTATGTATTAACCAAACCAGCTGCGGACGGGCAGATTCTGCATAAATTCGAGCGAGTTCAAAGGATTGTTCTGATAGAATACGGAAGCTATCGCCGCGTCCTTGCTCACGCCCTTGGAAGAGACGTACCACATATAGCTGTTGAAGCCTTCCATAAAGTCTACGTCTGAAATGCTGAAAAGCACAGAGCCTGCGAACAGCAAAACCGCAACGACTATGCCGAGCGCTACCACAGCGCCGAGCACGCCGTCTACCACGCCGAAGGCCTTGCCTTCGCGCGCCCTCGATATGATGCCCGCAACGATTATTCCCGCAATTATAATTATAATGAAAAGCACGAGGAATATGCCTGCGGCGAGTATTACCTGCGCAACCTCGGTTGCCGTTATTTCAAGGTTGATTCCGTTTGCAGCGTTGGCTATCGACGAGGTTATATTGCCGAGAGCGCCCTCGGTCATACCCGCGGCAGTGTTCTGGAAGGCGGGCACGTTGAAGCACAGCCAATACGAAAGGTAGCCGGCGCCGCCGATGAGCGCGATTACGGCAAGCACCCAGAGCGCGCCCGCTATGCCCGAACGGAAGCCAGACCTTATCGCTATGAACATCAGGCCGATTACGAACGCGTCCATCGCAAATTTGGAAATAAACTGCCAGAAGTCGCCCGCATAGAATTCGCCAAACACTTTATCCACGAATTCAAGCTGGGTAAAATCGAGAACAACGAGCGCCACGAGCGCTATCATAGCGAAAATGACCAACACCTTTATGATAAGGGTAAGGCCGCCGCATATTCTGTTGGCCACGCCCGCCGCGCCCGAGCTTTCTTTGAACTTGCGGTTGGTGAGCTTTTTATACGCCTTTTCGTCGCCGCTCTCTATCGCGTCGAGAATCTGCATTACATTTTCTTCGCGCTCGCCGTAAGTTTTGTAATACGAACGCTTGCGGTTTTCGGCTATACACCTTTTAAACAGCGCCTTGCCGCGCGAAGAGAGCAGGGCGAACACGAGTATGAACGCCCCCGCCGTGCCAAGTTTAAGAGCCGCCGCGCCCCACGCAGGCATACCGGAAGTATCGGCAAGGGCATAGATGAGCACGCTGAGCACTACTGTGAACAGGTATTCCGTAGCCCACGTCTTTGTTTCGGTGAAGCCTTTAACCAGCCCGACGATGAGGCCGATTACAAGCGCCAGAGCAATGACGGATATTACGATTATCAGAACGATATCACTCATATGATTTTCCTCCGCCCCTGCTCGCGCAAGGGCAATTACAGAGTCATTTATTGAAGCTGTCTTTAAGCGAAACTATTTCAGAAAGCACCAGCCCGCCGTCGGTACACTTTTTGTAGTAGCCCGTGCGCAGAAGCTGGAAGGGCGTATCCTCCTCCGCTTCGGCGATATAAGGTTCGGCCTTGCCGCGGAAGATGTGCTCGCTGTCGTAATTGAGCCTTTCGGCATAGTCCTGGTCGGGGTACTGTTCGTCCTTCAAAAGCTGTTCGTACTGCCTGAACTCGGCATCTTTGCCGTACTTGCAGTCCACCCACTGCACAACGCCCTTGGCCTTTACTTCGCAGGGAAGGGAACTGCCGCTCTTGGATTCGGGGAAGTAGGTGCATTTAAGCTCGGTCACCTCCCCGTTTTCGCCCGTCACCGCCTCGTCGCAGCGGACGATGTAGGCGCCCTTTAAACGGACGGTGCCGCCCACGGTGAGGCGCTTGTACTTGGGCGGGGGCACGAGGGCGAAGTCATCGCGCTCGATATACACGCTGCCAGTGAACTTTACCTTTCTTTCGCCGCGCCCGGGATAGAGCGGGTGCTTTTCGAAGGAGAGCTCCTCCTCGCCTTCGTAGTTGGTTATGGTGAGTTTAAGCGGATTTATTACCGCCATAGCGCGCTCGGCATTTTCGTTGAGGTCGTCGCGCACGCAGCTGTCGAGCTGGGCGGCGTTGACCACGGCATATGCCTTTGCCACGCCTACGTCGGACACGAATTTTTTGAGCGCTTCGGCGGGCACGCCCCTGTTTTTGAGGCCCGCGAGCGTGGGCATACGGGGGTCGTCCCAGCCCCTTACCACGCCTTCGTCCACCAGCTTTTTGAGGTAGCGCTTGGACATAAGCGTGTTGGTTATGTTGAGCCTTGCGAACTCTATCTGCCTGGGCACGGGGGCGGGGAAGCCCGCCTTTTCAATCACCCAGTCGTAGAGCGGACGGTGGTTTTCAAATTCGAGGGAGCAGAGCGAGTGGGTTATGCCCTCTATCGCGTCGGATATGGGGTGGGCGAAATCGTACATAGGGTATATGCACCACTTGTCGCCCGTGCGGTAGTGCGAAACGTGGGCTATGCGGTAGATTACGGGGTCGCGCATATTTATGTTGGGCGACGACATATCTATCTTGGCGCGGAGCACCTTGGCGCCGTCGGGATAGACGCCCGCCTTCATCTCGCGGAAGAGTTTCAGATTTTCTTCCACGCTCCTATCTCTGTAAGGCGAGGGCGTGCCCGGCTCTGTAAGCGTGCCGCGCGTGGCCGTTATTTCCTCTGCCGACAGGTCGCACACATAGGCGTTGCCGTCTTTTATATACTTTTCGGCGATTTCGTACATTCTGTCGTAATAGTCGGAAGCGAACACCAGACGGTCGTATTTGAGCCCCAGCCATTCGAGCGACTTTATTATCGCGTTGACGTATTCGTAATCTTCCTTGGCGGGGTTGGTGTCGTCCATACGAAGGTTGATTTCGCCGTGATATTTTTCCTTTACGCCGAAGTTGATTGAAAGCGCCTTTACGTGCCCGATGTGAAGGTAGCCGTTGGGTTCGGGCGGGAAGCGCACGTGTATTTTGTTGCCGACAGATTGGAACTTGCCCGCGGCAAGCTCTTCGTTGATAATCTGTTCGATGAAGTTAGAGGCTTCGGGAAGGGAAAGATTTTCTTTTTCTGACATAAAAATTGAGGTAATTTCCTTTTAAAAGAATTAGTTTTAAATTTTCAAGCCGCTCTCTTATATTCTTGTGTTGCTGATGTTTTATGTGAATTTTGTTATTTGTAATGCGGTTTTGCGCGTCAATGACGAGGAGTTATCTACCCCACCTTTAATTCCTCCCCTAAGCAAGGGGAGGCTTGTTTTGAGTTGCCTAAGGCAACGCGATAAGTGATGAGCGCGGCAAGCCGCGCGTGATGGGTTGCGCGGTGCGCAACGTTGCGCCTTACGCCGCCATCACGGGTTCAGAGATACGAGCAGAACGAGGGGCGTGCGGAACGCCACCCCTTACCCCTGTTCATCTCGGGTTCATAGAAGCAAGCAAGACAAGACGCGCGAGGAAAACCTGAGAGAGCTTACTTAGAGGTAAGTGACCGAAGGTTGCCACAGCGCAACACAGTATTGCGTAGCTTATATGAAGCCGCACGGCGCTTTTACGATAGTCCTGAAATATTTCCGAGAGAATCAATATCTATATGCTCCGCCGCAGGCACCTTTCCGAGGCCGGGCATAAGCATTATGTCGCCCGCGATGGCGACGATGAAGCCCGCGCCGCCCTTATATACCACGTCGCGCACGTGCACCTTGAAGCCCGCGGGGCGCGCAAGTTTTTTGGCGTCGTCTGAAAGCGAATACTGCGTCTTTGCAACGATTACGGGCAGGCCCTTTATCCCCTTGCCCTCGATATCGGCTATCTTTGCCTCGGCTTCGACCGAAAATTCGGCGCCGTCGCCGCCGTATATTCTTGTTACGATGTCGTTTATCTTAGTCTTTATATCGTCTTGAAGGTCATAGGCATAGGTGAGCTGCGAAGGCTTTTCGCACATCCAGATTACCTTTTCGGCGAGGTCTTTGCCACCTTCGCCGCCCTTCAAGAACACGTCGGTGAACACTGCGGGCGCGCCTGCCTGTTCGCAGGCGGATATTACCGCTTCTATTTCGGCGGGAGTGTCGCTTGCAAACCTGTTCATAGCAACCACCGTGGGCTTGGAATACACCTTTTTCATATTCTCGATATGCTTCAAAAGGTTGGGAAGGCCTGCGTTCAAAGCCTGCAAATTTTCTTCCGAAAGGTTATTTTTATCGGCTCCGCCGTGAAGTTTGAGCGCCTTTACCGTGGCAACCACCACTATGCAGTCGGGCTGTATGCCCGCAACGCGGCACTTGGTGTCGAGGAACTTTTCCGCGCCGAGGTCTGCGCCGAAGCCCGCTTCGGTGACGGCGTAGTCGGCGAGGGTCATCGCGGTGTAAGTTGCGCGCACGGAGTTGCAGCCGTGGGCTATGTTGGCAAACGGGCCGCCGTGCACTATGGCGGGGGTGCCCTCCAATGTCTGGACGAGGTTGGGCTTTATGGCGTCCTTCAACAGGGTGGCCATTGCGCCTGCAACGCGCAGCTGGCGGGCGTACACAAAATTGCCCCCTTCGTCTTCGCCCACCACTATGTTTTCCAGCCTGCGCTTCAAATCGGCAAGGTCGGTGGCGAGGCAGAGTATTGCCATAATTTCGGAAGCGGCGGTGATGTCGAAGTGCTCTTTTCTGGAATAGCTTGCACAGCCCTTCATTTTGCCCGCCTCGCAGTTTATGGTTATATCGCGCAGGGCGCGGTCGTTCATATCCATACAGCGGTGGAAATACACTTCCTTAATTTTAAGCTCGTTGCCGCGGAAGATATGGTTATCGATTACGGCGCACAGGAGGTTGTTCGCCGCCGTGATTGCGTGAAGGTCGCCGGTAAAGTGCAGGTTTATATCGGCCATAGGCACAACCTGGGCATAGCCGCCGCCTGCCGCGCCGCCCTTTATGCCGAACACGGGGCCGAGCGAAGGTTCACGAAGTGCCAGGCACACCTTTTTGCCCAGCTTTGCCATACCGTCGGCAAGGCCGATTGAAACGGTGGTTTTGCCCTCGCCGCTGGCGGTGGGATTTATGGAAGTGACAAGGACGAGTTTTGCCCTGGGATTGACCTTTTGAAGGTTTATTTTGGCCTTATACCTGCCGTAAAGCTCCAAATCGTCCTCTTTGAGGCCGAGTTTGCGTGCAATGCGCGTTATGGGCTGCAAGCGGCAGCTTTCTGCAATTTCAATGTCGGATAGCATCGTGCACCTTACGTAAAAATTTTTGCGCCGCCGCCGCGGGGCAGTATCCGCCTTGCGCGCGCGCGGGCACATACACATAACTGTTTTTATAATTATACCACACGTGAGGGGTGAAAGTACATAATTTATTCAAAGATTTTTGTCAAAAGGGCGAAAAAATTTTAACGTCCTTTCACCGAGGGCAGACGGCGGGGCGTTAAATTTTCTTTTGACGGGCTTAAAGGGCGCAATCGCTTGACTTGACAGGTTATTTTTACTAAAATTGTGATAAATCAAAACATTGCGGCGCGCGGTGCAAATAACTTTGCCGCGCCCGATTGGAGAACTTTTTTATGGCTGATAAAAAGAGAGCCGTCACTCAGGAAAAACTTGTTGCACTGTGCAAAAACAGGGGCTTCATCTTCCCCGGAAGCGAAATTTACGGCGGACTTGCCAACACGTGGGACTACGGCCCCCTTGGCGTGGAGCTTAAAAACAACATCAAAAAGGCGTGGTGGAAAAAATTCGTTCAGGAGAACGTATACAACACGGGCCTTGACTGCGCGATACTGATGAACCCGCGCACGTGGAAGGCTTCGGGCCACATAGGCGGCTTTTCTGACCCGCTTATGGACTGCAAAAACTGCAAGACGCGCCACAGGGCGGATAACCTTATTGAGGACTACTGCAAAAAGCACAAGCTGGACGTGAAGGTTGAGGCGATGGACAACGACGCTATGGAGGCCTTTATCAAAGAGCACGGCGTGGTCTGCCCCGTGTGCGGAAAGAGCGACTTTACTTCCATAAGAAAGTTCAACCTTATGTTCAAGACCTTCCAGGGCGTGACCGAGGACAGCGTGAACACCGTTTACCTCCGCCCCGAAACGGCGCAGGGCATATTCGTAAACTTCAAAAACGTACAGCGCTCCACGCGTATGCGCGTGCCCTTCGGCATAGGCCAGATAGGCAAATCTTTCCGCAACGAAATCACGCCCGGAAACTTCATTTTCCGCGTGCGCGAATTCGAGCAGATGGAGCTTGAATTTTTCTGCAAGCCCGGCACCGACCTTGAATGGTTCAACTACTGGAAGAACTACTGCAAAGACTGGCTTCTTTCTTTGGGTCTTTCGGAAGAAAACCTTAAACTGAGGGACCATTCGCCCGAAGAGCTGTGCTTTTATTCCAAGGCGACGACCGACTTTGAATACAACTTCGCGTTCGGCTGGGGCGAGCTTTGGGGCGTTGCCGACAGGACGGATTACGACTTGACGCAGCACCAGAACGAGAGCGGCGAAAGTATGGAATACACCGACCCCGTTTCGGGCGAGAAATATGTTCCCTACGTAATAGAGCCCTCGCTCGGCGTTGAAAGAATGGTGCTTGCCATACTCACCGACGCTTACGACGAGCAGGTTTTGGACGAGGCCAGGAACGACGTGCGCACGGTAATGCACCTGCACCCCTTCCTTGCGCCCTACAAGGCGGCAGTGCTGCCCTTGCAGAAGGGACTTGCCGACAAGGCGCAGGAAATTTACGCCGAACTTGCAAAGAGCTTTTCGGTGACGTACGACGTGACGGGCTCGATAGGCAAGCGCTACCGCAGGCAGGACGAGATAGGCACTCCCTGCTGCATAACCGTTGACTTCCAGACGCTGGAAGACGGCACCGTGACCGTGCGCGACAGGGACAGTATGGAGCAGATAAGAATAAAGGTTGACGAGCTGGAAGAATATATCGGAAAGCTGGTTAAATTTTAAGATTTAATCTGCCTGATGGCGCGGCGCTTCCTCCGTCATTTCGGCCGAAACGGGACTCCCCTGTCATTTCGACCGAAACGAACGAAGCGAGTGAAGCGGAGAAATCTTAACGCTCAATGCAACTTTTTACAGAGATTTCTCCACGCGCTCATTACATTCGCTTAGTCGAAATGACAGAAAGGGGTAATATGCTCGCTTGGTTTGCGGCTTCCCCAATGGAACCCTCAGCAAAGTAGCGTCGCTACGC
>URMT01000086.1 GCA_900549005.1 uncultured Eubacteriales bacterium
GCGCATCTGCCGTTTCCCGAAAACAGGAACCCTCGGCAGGGCAGCGGGCATAGCCCTCGCGCAGCAGGGTGAATGTCGGCGATTATAAAATATGAAGGCCCTGAAAATCGCCGACAGGGAAACATAGTTTCCTAAACTCACGAAAAATGCCGCGCTCGGCCAGCGCGGCATTTTTGTGAATACCTTTTAATATACTTATGCCGAAAAACGGCAAGGTTGAATTTAGTTCAACCGTTAAGCCGTTTTACGACCACCCTCTCACGGAAAAGTATTTGCCAAAGGCAAAACTTTTTGTGAACTTTAAAACAATTACTGTTTCAAGCAAGGTTTCCTTGCGCAGAAAGACCCAATTTGCCGCGCAAGCGGGCTCACTGGAAGGGAATGTCGGCGATTATACAATATGAGGGCTCTGAAAATCGCCGACAGGGAAACATAGTTTCCTAAACTCACGAAAAATTCCGTGCAGCGGCCTGCACGGAATTTTTGTGAATATCTCTTAGAAGAATACTCCCCTCGCCTGCTCTTTGACTTCTGCCGAGGCGGTGAACGGTATGCGCGTGGTGTAGCCGCGCTTTGCCGCCACTATCATCTTGGTCGGCCACGCGTATATATCCCTGTTCCACACGTTTACCGTGTCGTTATACAGTTCGCGCGCGGCAGTTATCTCCTTTTGAAGGTAGGCGTTCTGCTGCATTGCGTCGGCAATTTCGGCGTGCGCCTTTAATTCGGGATAGTTTTCAAACGCGAGGTTTATGCTCCTGCCGACGGCGTCCACGTTCTGTGCGAAGGCGTTGCGTTCGCCGTCGTCGGCGGGATTGTGGCCCGAACGGTAGGCGGCTATCTGCGTCATCGTGGTCTTGTCGAGGTCGATTGCCTTATCCAAAAGTTTTGCGCAGTTCTGCAATATTACAACGCGCTGTTCGAGGTAGTTATCTATCTGCGAGGCGTCGTGCTGCAACTTCTGCTGCAACTGCGAGAGGTAGTTGCCCGCCTTTATCTTCATAAACAGAAAGACTACGCCGGGGATGATTGCCAATACCCAGAGGAGTACCTCGAATATCTTAGAGCCTATGCCCACCTTTATGGGCAGCTGTTTTTCGATGACGGCTACGTCGCGCCCTTCCTGATTTACGGGGCCTGTAAGCTCGTCAAGTTCGTTTGCCATTTGCGTTTCCTCCTTAAAATTATTTATCTGAACCGTCGGGTTTACCTTCGGTTTCGTCCGTTGCCGCAGCCTCGCCTTCGGGAGACTCTTCCGATCTGGAGAAATGCAAATCAAAACTGCTACGAGGGACCATCTCACACCAGTCAGAATGGCTATTATTAAAAAGTCAAAAAATCGTCTGCCTCGGCCTTATCGAGCATATCTGCCGCCCTTTCCACCGCGGCTACGCCCGTCATAAATGCCGCCGCGCCTGCGGCCGCCCTCTGCAAGCCGAATATGCCGCCCAGCTCTTCGTCGTCGCCCGCACCGTAGACGGCGTCTGCGGGAATGGCCATAAGGCCGTCGGAATAGGCAGACGCGCCGTTTGCAGAGAACCTGCGCACAAACGAGGCGAGCGAAGATTCCGAGCGCATCCTTTCGTAAGTGTCGCGCGTGCCGCCCACCGCCTTCACCTCCATAACGTCGGTGCGGTCTATGGGTATGTATTCAATCCAGGGCACGGGCACGGCGTGGATTCTGCCGTCGCCGCCGAACACGTCTACGTAGTCCACCCTGTTTATTGTATCGTACGAATATGCGGTGACGAGCACCTTATCGGAAAGTCCGTCCTTCTGCACGAACGAGGCCTTCAAGATTGACTGCGTCTTTGCCTCGGCGGGCGCAAACTGCGCGGCGCCCAGCCTGTTTGCAAGCACCTCTGACTGCGGAAGCGCGTAGTTGGTGCCGTAGACGTCGCGGTAGATGAATTCGTGCGGCTTCTGCATACGGTATAAGGGTACCGAAAGAAGGGGCGCGAAGTCGAAGTATACCGATTTGAGATATTCGGTGTTGTATGCCATAAACGCCGCGCGGCTGTCTTCAAGACTGTGGCTTACGTAGCGCGCGGGGTCTGCGTCGGTCTGCCAATACTGGGCGTGGTCTGAACGTATGCAGTTGAGCATACCGTTTTTTATGAACGCGAAGTCGTCGCCGTAGCCCTCGTCCGAGGTCATAAGCTCGGTCATATTGTTCTGCGCGAGCGGGGTGAACATAAGGCGGAACTGCACCTCGTTGTTGCGGTCGGTTGCGCCGAACAGCACTTCGAATTCGGTGTTGGCTATTTCGGTGAAGCCGCCGCCCGAGGCGGCCGCCTTGCGAGTTTTTGCGGCAAGTTTTTTGCCGCCCTTCTTTACTATCTTTTCCAGCTCTTCCTCGTCGTGCGTGTGCGAGTATTTGGGCGTGCGCGAGAAGGTGAGGTCGGGCGCGGCCTCGTTGCCGTAATACAGCCTGGTCTCTTCCCCGTATTCGGGCGCGGGCTTTTCAACGTTTGCATACAGCGTCTGGCTGTGGTGCACGGTATGGCTGTGCCCGTTGGAATCGGTAGACGTCGTTGTCCAGTGAATGGTGAGCGAACCGGTGTATGTATGCGGCACTATGCGGCAGCGAAGCTGCCTTTCGAACAGGAACGGATTGCCTTCGATATTGCCCGAAAGCAGAAAGAGCGTGGACGAGTCGCGGTCCTCGCCGGAGGGACGGTAGCCGTATTTGCGGCAGAAGAGGTCGAGCTTCTGCACGCTCAGCCTTTCGTCCAGCTCCAAATCGGGAAAGGACTTTGTTAAAAGTTCGCGCGTCATATCCCACGTGAACAGGGCGTGCAGCGGGCGGAGCATATCGAACGCCTCGCCTTTGAGCTTTTCTGCATAGGCGGCGGCTTTATCGTACTTCTTCTGCCGCGCGGCAATCATCTTTTTGAGCGCGGTGAACAGAACGGCTATGCCGACGACGCCCAGAACGGCGCACAATATGCCGCAGATAAGCAGCGCCACGGCGCTGTTGCCGCCGAAGTACAACACGAGCAGCACCACCGCCGCGATGAACGCCGCAACGGTGAAAAATATTACAAACCCGCGCAGCACTTTGCCCGAAGAAAGTTTCTTTTCGGCAGCCTGCGCCTTTAAAAATGCGGCGTCGTACTTTTTGACGGCCGCGGCGTTTGCCGCGGGGTCTACGCCCGATTTTTTGACGAGGTCGTCGAAATAGTTCTTTGCATTGTTTTCAAATTCGCCGCTCAGCCTGTTTTTATAATAATCCATCGGCTCGAAATCTTCCAACCGGTCCATATTCATATCTCCCCCGAACGATTTCAGGCACGGCAAGACCCTGCCGTACACCTGTTATTTTAGTATATATGCGGCTTTTCGTCAAGAGGATTTAAAAAATTACAAAAAAACCGTTTTACTCTCCCGCCCTGCTCGGGCGGCGGGTACCGTATAAAAATTTGTTGAATAAGTCGGGTGATAATAAAAAAATTACAGTATAAACAGCATTTTTGCGGGCAATAAAGTGTGTATGAAAAATTTTTGTATAACTTTTTTTGTATTCTTCATAATAATTGCAACGGCGGTATTCGTATCGGGATATTCCGCGGAAAAGAGCGGCGACGCGGCCGAATACCTGCGCATTCACGTGCGGGCGAACTCCAATTCGGAAGAGGACCAGAGCGTTAAATATAAGGTAAAGGACGCCGTGGTGGAATACATCACTCCCCTTGCGGCGAGCTGCCGCACCAAGGACGACGCCATCGACCTTATAAACGCCAACATCGCGGGAATTGTGGGCGTGTGCGAGGACGTGCTGGAAGAGAACGGCTACTTTTACGGCGCGAGCGCCGAGATACGCGAAGAGAACTTCCCCACCAGGGTGTACGGCGACCTTACGCTCGCCAAGGGAGTTTACGACGCGCTGATTATAGAGCTGGGAACGGGAACGGGCGACAACTGGTGGTGCGTTCTTTACCCGCCGCTGTGCTTCACCTCCTCTTCGCAGGACGTGGAATACCGCTCGATTATACTCGACATAATTTCAGACTTTTTTGACTGAATTTTTATAAATTTTAACACATAGGCGCCGCACAACTTTTGCGCGGGCAAGAGTAATTGCCCCGCACATATGCGGCAGATAAACGGAGGAATAATGAAAAAAGCACTTAAAATTACGCTGGCGGCCGCGCTTGCGACGGTCGTTTTTGCGGGCGCAGGAGTTGCCGCCGCCAAGGCGGGGGCGGGCACCGATATGTTTGCACAGCCTGCGGCATACGCCGCCGTCTTGAAACAGGGCGCGCGCGGCGGCGAGGTTAAGGAGGTTCAGCGCAGACTGAAAAACTGGGGATACTACTCGGGCAGCGTTGACGGAATTTACGGCCCCGCCACGGTAAAGGCGGTGAAGAGCTTCCAGAAAAAGAACGGACTTTCCGCAGACGGCATATGCGGCAAGGCCACCTACGCCGCTTTGGGAATGAACGATTCGGTGCGCGTGCTGGAAAACGGCGACAAAGACGCGCCTTCGGGCGGGCAGAGCGGTTCGGGGGCTTCCGACTACACCAGCTCTGATTTGTACCTGCTGGCGCGCTGCATTTACGGCGAGGCGCGCGGCGAGAGCTATACGGGTCAGGTGGCCGTGGGCGCGGTGGTTTTGAACCGCGTGGAATCGTCGCAGTTCCCCAACACCATTTCGGGGGTAATTTACCAGAAGGGCGCATTCACCGCGGTGGACGACGGGCAGATTAACCTTACGCCCGACCAGACGGCGATAAACGCCGCTCGCGACGCGATGAACGGCTGGGACCCCACTTACGGCTGTCTTTATTACTACAACCCCGCGACTGCGACGAGCAGTTGGATTTTTTCACGGCAGACGGTCACCACGATAGGCAGACACGTCTTTGCGATATAGGAGGAGAGCTATGAGCGAAAAGAAGATTTCGAGCGGGGCTGAAAAGGCCGAAAAACTTGCGGGAAAGGCAAGCCGGAAGACGGGCGGCGCCAGAAAGAGCGGCGCGAAGAAGAGTGCGGCCGTACAGCACAGCGCGGAAATGCAGGAAAAGAAATCTGAACAGATAAAACTTGAACCGCGCGAAGAACGCAAGCTGGCGGCGGCGAAACTTAAAGCCGAAAAAGAACAGAAAAGACTTGAAAAGAAGCTGGAACACAAGCAGAGGGCGGAAGAGCGCGCCGCAGCATTGAAAGACAGGCGCGAAGAGCGCAGGGAAAAGAGGCTTGCGCGAAGAGAGGCGGCAAGAAGCAGGACGAGAGAACAGCGCGCCGAAGAGAAAAAGCAGGCGCGCATTGCAAAGGCCGAGGCGACCAAGGCCAGAAGAGAAGCCAGGCTGAACGCGAAGATTGCAAAGCGCGAGCACGATTTGAAGGTGAAGGCCGAAAAGCGAAAGGAGAAAAAGGACCGCACGCCCGGCTTCGGCGGCTGGCTTGCGGCGGTGATTGCGCTGGGCGTATCCACCCTCGCCCTCGGCACGATGCTGACGTTCGGCTGGATAAATATGAACGGTATGCAGGCGGATATGGTATCCGACGCTTCCCACTCCCTCTACGAACTCAACGCGATAGTCGATAACCTCGACGCGAACCTCGCAAAGGCGAGAATCGCCGCATCTTCGGGCGACAGGGCGAGGGTGCTGACGGGCATCGCCATAGAGAGCGAGATGGCCGAGAGCGCGATAGAGCGCCTGCCCGTATCGGGCGATATGACGCGCAGTATGACCTCGTTCATAAACAGAATGGGCGAGAGCGCGCAGGGTATGCTTTATACCGTTTCTGACGGCGGCGAGCTTACCTCTTCGCAGAAGGCGACCATAGAGTATATGTATGAGTGCAACGCCAAAATAAAGGAATTCCTCAACTCGATTACAAGCGATTTCAGCGAAAAAGATATGCTTGAAGCGTTGAAGGGCAAGGGAATGATATTCGACGGGTTCGAAGGTTACATCGACCCCGCCACGGAAGTCCCGAAAGAGATTTACGACGGCCCGTTTGCCGAAAACGCGCACTCATCTTCCGCCAAGGGGCTGGAAGGCGCCGAAGAGATAACGCCCGAAAAGGCGCAGGAGCTGTGCAACGAGTGGTTTAAGGACTACGGCATAGAAGAGAGCGACTGTACGGGCGAGGCGGCGGCAGAGATGCTTACCGTATACAACGTGCGTATGACGACCAAGGACGGCGACGAATACTTTGCGCAGGTTTCGAAGCAGGGCGGCAGGCTGGTTATGTTCGACAGCTACAAGGCCTGCACAGACAACAACTTCTCCGTTGAAAACTGCAAAGACATTGCCGAAAACTTTTTAAGCGCCGCAGGTTACGAAAATATGGTGTGCGTATGGGAGAGCGAGGACGGCACCACCTGCAACTTGAACTACGTGTTTGAAGAGGGCGGCGCGGCCGTATACCCCGATATGGTAAAGATTAAGGTATGCGAAGAGCGCGGAATGGTGACGGGCATAGAGGCGCTGCCCTACGTTCTGAACCACACCCAAAGGAGCATCCCCTCCCCCGCGCTGACCAAGGCGCAGGCAGAGGCCAAGCTGGGCGGTATGCTGGAAGTTGAAAGCTCGCGCCTTGCGATAATTCCCAAAGAAGGCGGCGAAGTGCTCGCCTATGAATTCTGCGGAACGTACGGCGGAAGGACTTACTACGTCTATCTCGACGCCGACACGGGCAGGGAAGTTGACGTATTCACGGTAGTCGGCTCGCAGGTGCTGTAAGGGCAATAAAGGCCGAAACAGACGAAACAGCAATTGCTTCCCCTTTGTCATTTCGAGCGTAGTCGCGCGAGTGCACAGCACTCTGCCCTGCCGAGCTTCCCCGTACGCATATTCTTTCCGGGCACGCAATAGCATATCCAATACCTTACGATGGGGAGATTTCTTCCCTTTTACGCCATAATAATCCCCATAAAAGATACACGGATACCCCTTCTTCATCAACAGGATCAAACCGTAGGCGGAAGGTTTGAACCAATCCTTTACCTGCGACTCCAAAGAACTGTTTTTCTGGGAATCATGGTTATCCACGAAGGTGACGGCTTGATCCGGGCATATCTCGACCAAGGTCCCTTTTAATAGATCGCGTAAATCATAGTCACGACCTTTCTCGGAAGCCTCATTCAAGTTATAATGTAAGGCTACGTCAAACAAATCCACGTTATA
>URMT01000087.1 GCA_900549005.1 uncultured Eubacteriales bacterium
AGCAATTTTGCGCGGCGCACGCCTTTAATTATATAAATAAAACCCCTCGAATATCCGGGCATTAGTAGGCTTTTGCCGATGGATAAAAATAAAGTGAAACGGCAGAGTGTACCTTGCACTCACCCGCCTAGCCTCCCCTTAGTAAGGGGAGGAATTAAAGGAAGGGTTTGTATGCAAATTGAATAAACACGATAATTTGAAATGCGGTGACAAGTTTAAACCCTTCTGGCTTGCATCTGCAAGCCAGCTCCCCTTAAAAAGTGGAGCCTGTAATGAGGTACAGAAATAAAATCTGCCGCAGACTAAGCGGTGGGCCGCCGCAAAAATTGAGTTCTAAACGGCGTGCCTTAGCAATAGATTATTGTATACAAAACTGTTTGCGGAGGAAGGGAATGCTCGACAGTGAAATTTGCAAAGATTTGTCTGCGCGCCTTTGCGGCGCCCCGATAGGCGTATGCGGCGACGGGGAACTGCTTGCGGCGCTTTGCGCCTGCGGGGCGGAAAATCTGGTATTCAAAGAGGGCGCCGAAGGTTGCGGCGCGCTCATAATTGCGGGAAATATGGCGGAATTTGCCGAAAATGCGGCCGTCCCGTTTATAATAGTGGCTCAAAGCGGCGAATACGGCGAAAGGTACGGCTGTGCCTGCGTACAGCCCGTGGAGTGGAACGAAGAAAATCTTTCGCGCCTTCTTTATGCCCTTGCGGGCGAGTTCCCCGTGCGCACGGTGGGCATAGACATCCCCGAATGGATGTGCTTTCTTCCTGCCGAAAATTCTGCCGTTGCCGAACTTCTGGAAAGGGTGCGCGCGGTGTGCGCGGGAATATCAAAAAACAAGCACCTTTCGGCCCTTGGCGAGCTTACGGCGGGCACGCAGTATTGGTCGGAAGTTTTGAGGGTGGAGGCCGATTTTTCTTCGGGTACGGCAAAGGTCGTCTGCCGGGCCAAGGACGGCATATTCTTCGATATGCTCTCTGAAATCGCGGGCGACAAAATAGACGGCGAATATTCGCTGATGAGGTACGTGCGCTCTGCGGCCGAGGCAAAGAGGGGCTACGGCAAGGTGCGCGACGCGCTTGAATGTGCCCGCGTAAACGGCTATGGCATAGTCAGTCCCGCCGAAGAAGATTTGAGCTACGAACCGCCGCAGGTGGTAAAAAACGGCTCTTCCGTGGGCATAAAACTGCGCGCCTCGGCGCCCACTTACCACGTCATCCGCGTAGACGTTTCGGGCGAGGTCAGCCCCATTATGGGCGACAGCTCCCAGTCTGAAAGCCTGGTAAAAAATATGATGAGCGGGTTTGAAAATAACCCCGAAGAGACGTGGAACACCGACGTGTTCGGCAAGTCGCTGCGCACGATGGTGCAGGAGGGGCTTACGGCAAAGGTATCGTCCATTCAGGACGAAACGCGCTGCAAACTCAGGAAGGCCATCACCAGAATGGCCAACGAGGGCAAGGGCGGCGTAATCTGCATAATTTTATAAGATAAAAAATTCCCGCATTTTTTTGCGGGAATTTTTTTTGGGATTTTTTTGTGAAAATTTTGGGCGAAATTTTTTTATTCGTCCGCTTTTTTTGATTAAAAAATATTTTTGCAAAAAATGTAAAAATATGAAAAATAAGCGCCGTGTGCGTCGCGTGCGCGCGCTTTCATACAAAATGCGCCTTTGCCGCAAAAACGCATATGTATGCGCAAAGATATGCTCGGCGGCAGGTATGCGTGCGCACTGAAATGGAGCAGAATACATACATTGCGCCGCACATATGCCGCATATAAGTTATATTGCGGGCAATATATGCGCCTTGCCGCCATTGTTTTGCGGCGCATATATCCTGCGGCGCAGGTGGGAAAGGAGGAGGGGGAGTGCATATTTGTGCGGGCGCATTTATTGCAAAAATAATTGCCGCATAAAACATATGAATAAAAAATACTGTAAATTTTTTTAAGCATATGTGTTTTATTACATTTTATTGAAAAGACATATGTCTGCGCGCGGTAAAAATATATTTTTTATATGCGCCGCGCATAATATCTGCCGTAATACATCTGCCTTCTGTGTGATATGCGTCTGCGCGGCAAAAAAGCCTTATGTGCGCCGCGAAAAATATGCGTGCAGACGGCAAAAACGGCTTCCCCCTCCGTTTATGCGGCAGAGGGCACGGCCTGCGGAACAAAAAAAACAGCGCCGCCGCCGAATATATTCGGCGGCGGCTTTAAAATTGCGCCCAAAAGCGGCAAAATTACCGCATATCCGCTCTCTCACGGCGCATTTTTAACTATTTTGTTCTTTTTATTCGCCTGCGAACTGCGAATTGTAAAGCGTGGCATAGAACCCGCCCTTTTCAAGCAGTTGTTCGTGCGTGCCCTGTTCAACGATATTGCCGTCGCGCATAACAAGTATCAGGTTGGCGTTCTTTATGGTGGAAAGCCTGTGCGCTATAACAAAGCTCGTTCTGCCGCGCGTCAGGTTATCCATAGCCGTCTGAATGAGCTCTTCCGTGCGGGTATCCACGTTGGACGTCGCCTCGTCCAGAATTAGCATCGGCGCGTTCTCTACCATAGCGCGGGCTATGGTTATAAGCTGTTTCTGTCCGCCCGAAATTTCGTCGCCGTTCTCCACGTAGTGGTCAAGCCCGCCGGGCTGTGTGGCGATGTAGTGCGAAATTCCCGCCGCCTCGCACGCGGCGTTTATCTGTTCGTCGGTCACGTCTTTGGAATAAGCTATGTTGTCGCGCAGGGTGCCTTCAAACATCCAAGTGTCCTGCAACACCATTCCGAACAGGTCGTGCACCTCTTCGCGCGGCATATCCTTTACCGAAACGCCGTCTATTAAAATATCGCCGCTGTCCACTTCGTAAAAGCGCATTAAAAGGTTTACCATCGTCGTCTTGCCCGCGCCGGTGGGGCCCACTATCGCCACCTTCCAGCCGGGTTCTACTTTGGCGGAAAAGTCGGGAATTATCACCCTGTCGGGCGAGTAGCCGAAGCGCACGTGCCTGAATTCCACTTCGCCGCGCACGCCGCCAGTGAGCAGCCTGGGCTTTCCCGTTTCGTCTGAAAGCTCTTCCTCTTCAAGGAATTCAAATACCCTGCCGCTTGCCGCCGCCGCGCTTTGCAGCACGTTGGCCGCCTGGGCTATCTGCGAAAGGGGGGACTGGAACAGGTTTACGTATACAAGGAAGGCCGAGAGGGTGCCAAAGGTAACTCCGCCCGTGCCGCCCGCTATAAGTATGCCTGCAACCACGCACACCGAAGCATAGGCAAAGTACGAAATAAAAGTCATCGCGGGCTGCATTATGCCCGAAAGCGCCTGCGAAAGGAATGTCGATTTTCTCAGCCTCTTGTTGGTCGTTTCAAAGTCTGCGCCCGTGCGCGATTCGGCGTTGAACGCCTTTATTACAAGCTGACCCGAATAATTCTCTTCCACCTTGCCGTTGAGTATGGCAAGTTCGTCCTGCTGTTTTCTGAACTGCGGCTGCGAAAACTTCATTATCACAAACAACAGCACCGCCATAAAGGGCACGATTATCAGCACGGTGAGCGCCAGCTCCCAGCTTGTGACGAACATTGCTATCAGCACGCCAATCAACATACACGCCGACTGTACCACCATAGAAACCGCCTGCTGCATCGAGTTGCCTATGGTATCCACGTCGTTGGTCACGCGCGAGAGCGTGTCGCCGTAGGCGTGTGAGTCGAAGTACCTGAGGGGTACGCGGTTAATTTTTTCTGAAATTTCTTTCCTCAGGCCGCGGCACATACGCTGCGATATCGTGGTCATAATAAAGCCCGAAACGTATGTGCAGAGCGCGTTGCAGGCATAGAAGATTATCAGGATTACGGCAAAGTGCGCAACTTCGCCCATATCTATGTTGGCTCCCGCAAGCGTTATGCCGCCCGTAATCACGTCGACCAGGTCGGAAAGTATCTGCGGCGCAAATATTGAAAGCACCGTCGCGCCCACCGTGAATACCAGCGATATAAGCACGGGTATATAGTACGGGCGCATAAATTTTACAAGCCTTACTATGTTCTTTTTGAATTCGCCCTTTTTCAGAGGAGCACCGCTGCTTTGTACACGTCTCATAAGCCGAGTTCCTCCTTCGAAAGCTGCGAAAGGGCAATTTCGCGGTAGATGGGGCAGTTTTCCAAAAGCTCTTTGTGCGTGCCTTCGCCCACGGCCTTGCCTTTATCGAGCACTATTATTTTGTCCGCGTCCATTATCGTTCCTATGCGCTGGGCAACGATAAGGCTGGTCGCGCCCGAAAGCGCGCCTTTAAGGTTTTCGCGCACCTGTCTGTCGGTCTTGTAGTCGAGTGCGGAGAACGAGTCGTCGAATATCATAATTTCGGGTTTCTGTGCCACCGCGCGGGCTATGGATATTCGCTGTTTCTGTCCGCCAGAAACGTTTTTGCCGCCCTGCGATATGGGGCTGTCGTAGCCGCCCATCTCGGTTATAAAGCCGTCGGCCTCGGCAACCTTTGCCGCCTCTTCTATGCCCGCCCTGTCGGCCTTGCCGCCAAAGCCTATGTTCTCTGCCACGGTGCCCGAAAAAAGCACGCCCTTCTGCGGCACGTAGCCTATTTTAGAGCGCAGGGTAGACTGCTTTATGTTCTTCACGTTCACGCCGTCAACAAGCACCTCGCCCTCGGTGGCGTCGTAAAAGCGGGGCACAAGGTTGATGAGTGTGGATTTGCCGCTGCCCGTGCTGCCTATAAAGGCAACCGTCTGCCCCTTTTCGGCGCGGAATGATATGTGCTCGAATACGTCCTTTTCGGCGTCGGGATAGCGGAAACTTACGTCCCTGAACTCCACGGTTCCCTCTTCGGTGAGCGGCTGCTCATTTTCGGGGTCGGATATAGAGAGGGGAGTATCAAGCACTTCGTTTATTCGCTTTGCCGCAACCTGCGCGCGGGGGAGGAGAATGAGCATCATCAGCATCATCAGAAATGCCATTATTACCTGCGAAGCGAGCATCATAAAGGATACTATCGTCTGGTAGTCGGTTTCGCCCGCGTTGATAAGGGCCGCGCCTATCCAGTAAAGGGCGAGCGTGAGCCCGTTCATAACCAGCATCATAACGGGGCTCATCAGCGCCATCACCCTGCCCGTGAATAGTTGCGTCTTTGTGAAGTCTGAATTGGCCTTTTCAAACTTCTTCTCCTGGTAATCTTCGGCGTTGTATGCGCGCACCACGCGTATGCCCGTAAGATTTTCGCGCGTGACGCCGTTTAAACGGTCGGTCAGCTTCTGCATCATTCTGAATTTGGGCATAACGGTGAGCATTATCGCCAGTATGCACAGCACCAGAATTACTACGGCCACGGCGGTTGCTATGGTAAGCTGCCCGCTCGAAGCGTTTATCTTGCATATCGCCCATATAGCCATAATCGGCGCATATATAAGCATACGCAGCACCATTATGTTGGCCATATGTATCTGCTGAATGTCGTTGGTAGTCCTCGTTATCAGCGAAGCCGTCGAAAATTTGTTGACTTCGGCAATTGAAAAGCTCTCTACCTTGGAATAAACTTTGCTTCTCATCGTGGCCGAAAAGCCGCTGGCCACGTGCGAGGCGGTAATGCCCGTCAGCACCTGGCACAGCGCGCTGCATACGGCGTAGCCCAGCATTATGCCGCCGTGCCGCCATATGTCTGCCGTGGTTGCGCCCGGCATACCGTTGCTCACCGCCTGTATCGCGCCCACAATGTCGCTCGTCTTGTCGGTAAGGCGCATCGTGAAGAATACCTGCGCCACGGTTATGCCGACGATGAGCGCTACAAGCAGCCAGTCTTTGGCTTTAAGATTCTTGTACAGTCTTAGCATCTCTTTCTCCGTCAATTTTGTCTGGAACTATGCTGTAAGGGAGCAGAACGGGGGTATAAAACGTAATTGCTGCCCGATTACAGTATCCTGCTTTCAAATGAGTCGAGTATCTTTTCGAATCCCGTTGCGAATGCCTCTGTCTCTTCGGGCGTCAGCGCTTTCAGCGCCAGCGCTATGTCGCGCCAGAAGTCGTCCAGCCAGCCGGCAAGTTTTTTCTCGCCTTCTTCGGTCAGGGTAACGTTCACGTTTCTGCCGCACTTTTCCCGCCGTATAAGCCCCTGCTTTTCTGCGGGCGCAAGCAGTCTGCTTACGTTTGGCAGCGCCAGCCCCGAATTTTCGGCGATGTCGCCCACGGTAAGGTGCCTGCCGTTTTTCAGCTCGTACTCGCGCAGGCTGGCAAGTATAATAAAGGTCTTGCCCCTGTTTTCGGTGAGCTGTTTATATTTCCGCGCACAGTCTTTCAGCCTTAAAAACAGCGAAACAACTCTGCCCTCGTCGCTTATGCCCTGCATATCGTCTCCTGAAATACTTATCATTTGATAACTGTTTTACAGTATATGCGTTTGCCGCAGGTTTGTCAACGCCGCGACCGTACCCTGTTTGTATATTCACCAACTTTTCATAAAGTTCACTTCCCCTTAAATAGCGGGGGGGGGACAGGCGCGGGGCAAGTTATAACAATCAAGCCGCACGGGCGCCGCTTTTGCGGCGCCCGTGCGGCACTATTTTTCTTTATCCTCTTTTTCGTCGCGTGCGCGAAGCGAGGCTATATATTCGCTGTATTGCTTTTCGCTCAGCTTTGCAATCTTTTTCTTTTTTGCCGACATAAAAAAATACCTCCGCATTTTTTTAGGTGATTATGGGCTTGGACCCGCATTTTTATTCTTGTAGGGTAAATAAAATGTTGTGCCGCGCTCATCACTCATCACGTTGCAAAGCAACTCATAGCTGAAACTTCACCTTCTGTCATTTTGAGCGGAGCCGCAGGCGAAGTCGAAAAATCTCTTAAAGAGAGTATTTTTGTTTTGAGATTTCTCCGCTTCACTCACTTCGTTCGTTTCGGTCGAAATGACGCTGTGGGAGGGGATAGCTTTGGTTGTTTTGGCACATTAACAATTCAGCTATAAAAAATTCCGTGCGGTTTCCCGCACGGAATTTGCAAATTGTTTTAGAATAATAATGTGCGCAAGCAGGGTTTCCCTGCGCCAGCGCGACAGCATTTGCTGCGGCAGCAGGCTCACTGGAAGTGAATTCGCGCGACCTACTGCTCAGATAG
>URMT01000088.1 GCA_900549005.1 uncultured Eubacteriales bacterium
ATGCAAAAAATAGATTTCTTAAAGGTACTGCTGCGCCTTGGAACAAGCTATATCGCCTTTTACAGACTTAAATCAGCCGTATTATTTACTCACTTATCGCGCACGTTATCGCGCACGCGCACCGCTCAATAGCCGCCGTCGTAGCGGGGAGACTGTTGAACGTCGTTATAACGTTCCCGCTTTTCCTCCCTGCGCAAAAGCGCATAATATATAAATGTGCATAAAATCAGCAGAACGCCGAATACCATTACGACTACGGGCACGACAACGTCAACGCTGTATTCACCGGCAGAGATGTATTCACTCGCCCAATTTACAAACAGCACGTCGACCACAATCATCATTACCCCCGCGATTACGGCACATGCCCCCGAAACAATGAGTATTTTTACGTGCCTGCCGCCCATCTTTTTGCCGAATCCCGAGAATATGCCCGAAAGCGAAATAACGGCAAATATGCAGAAAGCAATGGCAAAAATGAGCAGTATAACATTGACCACAAGTTCGGAATTATACATATTGCCGAACGTGTTGCCCACATAGTACGAACGACTGAGCGTGGCAAGCATAAAGAACAACTCAGTCATTCCAAGCGTTGTTACCATATCGCTGCCATTGCCCGCGTCCATCGCCAGCCCAAACACACCGTATGCCGCTACACCCGCAATTACCAACAAAAATACCGTAGCAACCGTGCCGCACACTCCGTTTATGACCGCCTGCCTTACATTCGCACTGTCTGTGCCACACACCGCCGCAGATACCACAGAGGCAACGATGAATACGCCGCCAAGTACAAGGCCTGCAATAGCGGCTCCGTTCAACGATGTTACGACATCTCCGCCGCCAGCACTTATCGAACCGCTTGTGCACAGCATAAACAGCGCCACTCCGAACGCATACGAAAAGAAGGTTGCCGCGGCAAGCCCCGTTACGCTCTTTTGCGTAAGTTTAAGCAACTTGCACACATACATGACGACGGTCGCTATAAACAGTAAAACGGTAGCCGCAAGCGCAAGGGCAGAACATACCGTGCCCGCTACCGCCCCAGTCATATACGAATAATTCGCAAAACTTTGAGAGCCAAGGCCGGAAGATTCAAGCACCGACTCTATATCCTTATATACGTCGCCGAAGAAATAAAAGATATCGCACCCGCCGCCAAAGCCGAAAGTAGCCCCACTGACGTCGGCAGACACCTCGTTGCCGATAAAGAATACAAATATCGCGCCTACCAGCGCAGCAAGCACGGCAAACGCTTCCGCCGCAACTTTAAGCACTCTCATCACCGAGGCCGCCACAAAAGGAGCCCTGTCCTCTCCGTGCGCTGCATAATCAGCCGTGGCAGTCTCGTGTGCGGACTCGTCCGCGGTGCCGTAACCGTGCGCCGAACTGACGCTTTCGCTTGCAGCGGCCGCTGAATACGCGTTATTATGTAAGTCTGACGCACCGTCGCGCGCAGGCGCTTTCAATTGGCAATCTTTTGCACCGTCCCTCTTTAAACAGGCACCGCAATAAATGCAGAAGTCGCCGTCGGCTGGCGTATCTTTGCCGCACGAAGGGCAGGTCGCCATTCCGTCCTGCCGCTTGCCGCACTTCTTGCAGAACAGAGCGCCGTCGGGATTATCGGTCCCGCAAAAAACACATTTCATACTAACTTCTCCCGAACATCGGCCGTATGCCGCCGGGAAGCGGCAGATACAGGCTATATGTATATTATAGCACCCAATCCGAATAACGCAAACGCAGGCCAACATTTTTGAAAAATATTACAAATTGTTTACAATCTTTGCCTGCTCGGCTGAAAAAACAAACTTGCCTCGTATACAACTTTCACACAATGTGTTTTTTAAGGCGCAAAGCCGCGGCTATAAAACAGCATATGCCGAACAGTATTGCCGTGCCTGCAAGTATGCCCGCCGCTCCGCCCGCCGAAAGCGGCGAGCCGAAAAAGTTGAGTTCCACCGAAAACTGCTCTGAAAGGCCCTGCGCAAATTCCGGCGAAACGGCGGTAGACATCTCGCCCAGCGCGCCGTCCATAAAGAACGTTCTGAACAGCGCCGCAGAATAGCTGCCGGGCACGAACAACGTCACGTACTGCACTCCCTCGGGGAAGGTGCTCACGGGTATATAAGCGCCCGTGAGAAAGCCCGTCAGCGTGCCGAATATTATGTTTATGCCCGTAAACGCGCCCTCAGAACGCACAAAGCCGACAATGAATACAAGCAATGCAGACGACGCCAGCACAGAGAGCACCACAACGCCGATGCAGGCGAACGCGTCGGCCGCAGAAAGCAGCCAACTGCCGCTTATTGCCAGCCAGGCAAAGCATACGCCCAGCACTATCAGGCAAATAATCAGTCCCGCCGCCGCAACCGACAGGAAATACGCCGCCGAGGGCAGCCACGAGGGAATGGGCGACGCGGCAAAATCTGCGCTCACTCCCCTGTTTTTGTCCTGTATCATCGTTCCGCACGCACACAGAGGCACGGTTATGCACGAAGTCGCCATTACGCCCGAAAGCATCCAACTGTCTGAAAATGCCCTCACCGCGTCGTCGGCGCTCACTCCGAACTGCGCAAGCGCTTCCGTTATGCCGTCGGACTGCATTCTTCCTATAAACAGCACGTAAAGCCCCAGCACTATCAGCGGGGCAAGCAGCGAAAAGAACACGTTTGCCTTGTCTTTTACAAACACTTTTACATTGCGCACGGTCAGGCTGAAAAGTGCCGTAAATGCCGCATATGTGCCGCTCTTTTCGCCGCCTGCGGGCGGCACGGCACATTTTTTTGCCATATCGGCCGCCCCTTCCTCCGCGGCGCCGTTCAGGCCGCCGCGCCCGTCGTTTTCCGTCATATCGTTTCTCCTCCCGCCCTCCTGCCGGTGACGGCAAGAAACACGTCGTCCATACTGCCTTTTACATACTCAAAATCTTCACACACCGCGGGATATGCCGCAATGAACGCCCTCGCCCCGTCGGGGCTGTCAAAGTTTATCACGGCACAGGGACCGTCCTCTTCAAACGCAATGCCCACTGCCGCAAGCCTTGCAAAAATATCGCCGCCGTACAGGCGCAGCCTGCTGCGAGAGTATCTGTTTTTGAGTTCTGCGGGCGTGCCCTCGGCAGAAATTCTTCCGCCGTCGATTATTGTCACCTTATCGGAACAATCTGCCTCCTCCATATAATGGGTGGTGAGAAATACGGTGGTATGCTCGCTCTCGCGCAATTGCTGCACGGTGGCCCATACGGTTGCGCGCGTCTGCGGGTCCAGCCCCGTCGTAGGCTCGTCCAGAAATAAAAGTTCGGGCTTATTGATAAGCCCGCGGGCAATGTCTGCGCGCCTCCTCTGCCCTCCGCTCAGTTTGCCGAACGGGCGGCCGAGTATATCGTCGAGCGCAAGCATATGCCTCAGCTCTTCCAGCCTCGAAGCCCATTTTTTGCCCGTTATGCCGTAAAAAGAAGCGCGCACGGCAAGGTTGTCGCGCACGGTCAGCCTGTCGTCGAGTACGGTTTTCTGAAAGACTACGCCGATGCGCCGCTTGATTTCGTTCGCCGCGCAATCGAGGTCATAGCCGCATATCTTCACCCTTCCGCCGTCTTTGCGGAGAATGGAGCACAGAATGTTAATCGTGGTGCTCTTTCCCGCGCCGTTCACGCCCAGAAAGGAGAACAGGCAGCCGCGCTCAACCGCAAACGAAATGCCGTCCACGGCGCGCACTTTGCCGTATGATTTTTCAAGATTTTCAACTTCTATAATGTTCATTTTCTGCCCTATAAAGGTTTGAAATATTTACACGCGCCGACTGTAAGTGCGCATATATGGCAAAACCAACGCCCGTTACGCCCATCTGCCGCGCCGCGCTTTAAGCCCTGCAAAATCAAGAGCGGGCATAAACAGTATACCCCCCCCCCGCATCCGCAATGTCAAACAATACGGCGCAACACCTGCACGATATTTTTACGATTCAATAATAACACAGGCGCATAGTTTTATGCAAGGAAACTTTGCGGTTTTCAGCCGCCGCGGCTGTAAAATAATTGTAAAAAGCGGGGCGCACTTATATTATAATGTATAAAAAAGCGGCCGCGGCCGCTTTTTTAAGGCAAAAGAACTGAAATAAACTTTCATATAAAGTGCCTTACTGCCGCTTTTTCGAAAATAAAATTACAAAATAAAAATTTGCATAAAATTGCTTTTAAATTGAGTTGACATAAGGGGTGGTATTTGCTATAATCTTTTAGCATTGAGTTGACGCGCTGTGCTCGTGCCGCTGCAAAGCGTCCGCAGTCTGTGCTGAACCGACGTGCGGGTGTAGTTCAATGGTAGAACACTAGCCTTCCAAGCTGGTTGCGTGGGTCCGATTCCCATCACCCGCTCCAATCTCTTTGTTGTGCCAAGCTGCTCTTAACCGCGGCTAATGCAAATTATTTTGCGCCTGTAGCTCAGTCGGATAGAGCAACGGCCTTCTAAGCCGTGTGTCGGGGGTTCGAATCTCTCCAGGCGCACCATTATGGCGGGCGTAGCTCAATCGGTAGAGCGCCAGATTGTGGCTCTGGAGGTAGCAAGTTCGAAACTTGTCGCCCGCCCCACAAAAACTTTAAATGCCGCTTTCGCGGCGGCGCGTAATTTTTTGGGGTGTCGCCAAGCGGTAAGGCACGGGATTTTGATTCCCGCATTCGTAGGTTCAAATCCTGCCACCCCAGCCACCCATTTAACACGGTCCATTAGCTCAGTTGGCAGAGCACGTGACTTTTAATCACGGTGTCCCGGGTTCGAATCTCGGATGGATCACCACGAAATAAAGCGCGTGCAAAGCGCTGAATATACGCACCTTTAGCTCAGTTGGTAGAGCAACTGACTCTTAATCAGTGGGCCCAGGGTTCGAGTCCCTGAAGGTGCACCAAACACATCCATATCCGAATCTTTTTGGATATGGATGTGTTTTTTATTTCACTGCAATTTGTGCAAAACGCCGCAACGGCTACCCCCCCACCACCCGTTTTCACACTATTCCGCAATACTTTGCCAGACTTACAAATTTTTGACTTATTTAACCGCGGCAAAAGGGATTATGCCCCTCAATTTGCTTGACCTTAAACCCCGCTTTAATGTTAAAATAAATTAAAATGCCGCCTGCTATGCGGCAAACAACGTTATAAGGAGAGAGAAAAGAATGAACAGACCCTATATCATCTGTCATATGATGAGTTCGGTCGACGGCAGAATTGACTGCGCAATGACGGAAAAACTGCCGGGAGTCGAGGAATATTACTCCACCCTCGGCGAACTGAACGCCGCCACTACTTTGAGCGGCAAAACCACGGCAAAACTCGAACTTGCCGAAAGCGGCGAATTTAAGCCTTCTTCGGCAGAAAAACTGTGCAAAGAGGCATTTTCAAAGAAGGCCGACGCGCGCGGATATGAGGTAATTACCGACACGAAAGGCACTCTGCTGTGGCAGGACGAAGCCGAAAAGCCCCGCGTCGTAATCACCTCGGAACAGGTGAGCAAAGACTACATTGACTACCTCGACGGCAAAAACATTTCGTGGATAGCCTGCGGCAAAAGCGGCATAGACCTTGCGCGCGCGTGCGAAATACTCTTCGACGAATTCGGCGTAAGGCGAATGGCAATCGTGGGCGGCGGCAGGATAAACGCGGGCTTCCTCGATGCGGGCCTTTTGGACGAGGTAAGCCTTGTAATCGGCGCAGGCATAGACGGCCGCGCAGGGCAGCCCGCCGTGTTCGACGGCCTCCCCGCAGACAAAGACGTATACCGCCTTAAATTGAAGGGCGTTAAAAATTACGAAAGCGGCGCCGTATGGATAAGATATATGGTCAGATAAAATAAAAAAAATCGGACGCAACCGTCCGATTTTTTTATTGCATACAATGATAGCCGACGGCATACGCCCTGTTAATAATGTAGTGCAATTGCCCCCGCACTATGCCGTAACTAAGCCGCTTGAACGCAGCTTTGCAGACCGACGCGACAAGTTAAAAATTCACTTTAAAAGCGCCTTATAGCTTTCACCCCAGTCGGCCATCGCGTCTATTACGGGCACAAGTGACTGCCCCGTCTGCGTGAGCGAATAAACCACCCTTGGCGGCACTTCGGCAAACGCCTCGCGCAGGACTATGCCGTCCTCCTCCATCGCGCGAAGATTATCTGCAAGCACCTTCTGCGAAATTCCGGGCACGCCGTTTTTGAGCGCGGTAAACCTCTGCGGCCCCTTTAAAAGATTGCGTATGATGAGCAGTTTCCACTTGTTGCCTATAAGCTGAACCGTGGTTGCAACAGGGCATTCGGGCAGTTCGTCTTTGGTAAGCATAATCCCCCTCCGTTTTACTGTATTTTACAGCGCGCGGCCGCCGATGTCAAGCCGATAGTATAAAAAAGATACTTAGTTTCAAAACTATTACATAATAATAAATTTGTAACATTTCTGCAAAATTCTGCGCGTCTGGTATACTGTAAGAAAAAATAACGGAGGCAATCTATGAACAATTTTACAAAAACAAACGTTGGCGAAGAGGCGCGCGTTGAACTGCACGACAGACTGCACCTTACGGGCGCGGAGGTGAGCATAAACCGCCTGCCCGCAGGCGCGTGCGTACCGTTCGTACACTCGCACAGACAGAACGAAGAGATTTACGCGGTGCTTGAAGGCAGCGGCAAGGCGGTAATCGACGGCGAGGAAGTGACCCTTTCCGCAGGCGACTGGCTGCGCATAGCCCCCGCTGCAAAGCGGCAGTTTTTTGCCGCTGAAAACAGCGGGATAAAGTACGTATGTATTCAGGTAAAGGCCGGCTCGCTTGAAGAATACACGGGCACAGACGCAGTAATCTGAAAAATTCGCAAAAAAAGAAGACCCGAACGAATCGGATCTTCTTTCTGATTTTTCAAAAATTTACTGTTTAATTACTGATTTTCTTTTAAATCCTTGATGCTGAAGCTGTAGCGGCCCATCTTGTCCTTG
>URMT01000089.1 GCA_900549005.1 uncultured Eubacteriales bacterium
CGCGCTCGTAATCCTCGTTGCGGTGATGGTATATGCGATAGCCCGCTATAAAAAGCTGGGCCTCGTGTTCTCGCTTATGGCGCTTCTGTTCGCCTCTGCGGTAATAGCCGTCGTATATCTCGTCGGCACCACGCTCACCACGGCGGGCGCGCTCGTCGCGGTGCTCTGCTTCGCAATGTTCTCTGGCTGCAACTTCTGGTCGTACGAGGCAATAAGGCGCGAAAGCAAAGAGGGCAGAACGATACCCGCTTCTGTAAAGCTCGGCTATAAAAAGACGTTCACCGGCATACTCGATTTGCACATCGTGCTTCTCGTAATATCCATAATGCTCGCCCTCATCTGCACGGGCGAAGCGGCTGCCTGCGGTATGATACTTCTTATAGGCACGCTCGCGTCGTATGTTCTGCATTGGTTCACGCGCTTTATGTGGTACGTAAATATGGCCCCCGCGCGCGACAAATACAAATTCTGCGGCTTCAAGAGGGAGGTAATTGACGACGATGAATAAGTTAAAAATTTCCTCTAAAATGCACCTCTTCATAATAATATCCACGGTTATCGTGGCAATAGGCCTCGCCGTGGGGCTGGTGTGCCAGTTCGTGGCAAACGGATTCTTCAACCCCGGCGAAAATTATTTGTCTTACAAGGCCGTAAAGGTTCTTTATTCCGACCTTCAAATATCTTCCGAAAGGGTGGAAGAAATCTGCGAACAGGCCTTTGCAGACAGCGGCGTAGACTACTATACCGTAGTTACGGCCGAAAACGCTTCGGGCGAAGAGGTGGAATACAGGTTCGTAACGGGGGTAGACAGCGAAGCTCTCTCCTCCGCCGCACAGAGCATTCAGTCCTCGGTGCAGGGCGAATATTCGCTGGCGTCTGCATCATTCACCGAATACAACGCCGAGTTCGGCGGCACCGACGATATGATGTACGCAGGCATAGCGCTTGCGGCCGCAATAGCCTTCCAGTTCCTCTATTTCATAATAAGGTATAAATTCACGATGGCGGTTGCGGCGTTCGTCGCAGACCTCCACAATCTGCTCATATTCTATGCGGTGCTTGCAATCACGCGCGTACAGGTTTCCCTCGCGGTGGTGGCGCTCTCCGTGCTGGTTGTGCTTCTTACTATGGTCGGCTGTGCCGTGCTGTTCGATAAGATGCGCAAAAATTTCAGGCAGGACAGCTACAAGGCAATGCCCTCGTTCGAGCAGGTAGACGCCTCCTTGGGCGAAGGTTTCCCGCTCGTTACGCTGATAAACGTAATAGTTGCCGCGTCGGCGCTTGTAATGCTCGTGTTCGGGCTTGTGTCGGGCGGTCTGTACGGTCTGTTTATGCCCTGCGCCGCAGTAATAATCGGCGCTGCGGTATGCGAATACGGCACGCTCTTCTTTGTGCCTGCGGTGTACTCGCGCCTCAAACTGCGCGCCGACGAACACGCCGCCAAAAAGGTGCAGAAATACAGCGGAGCCAAGAAGGCTGAAAAGGTTGCCGAATAAAAAAAGGCATAAAAGGCGGGGCTTTCCCTCGCCTTTTTTTGCTTATTTAACGTAATTTTGCGGGCGAATGTTCTGCACGTCCGCATTTTTGCCCCGAATATAGTTTTACCGCGCAATTTTTGCGCGGCATATGTCAATAAACGCAATGAAGAGAATATTACCGGAATTCCAGTTCAACAGCAGTCAGCTCGAACAAATAAAAACGCTTGCCTCTGCCTGCGGACTTACGCAGACGGCGGCGGCCATACTTTTCGGCAGGGGGGTCGATACTGCGGAAAAGGCCGAAGCATTTATGCACCCTTCGCGCGCCCACTTCATATCTCCATTTAAGATGCAGGGGATGAGCGAAGCGTGCAACCTCATACGCCGCGCGCGCGACGAGGAGTGGGACGTGCTCGTCTACGGCGACTACGACGCCGACGGCGTGTGCGCCGCCACGATAATGGGCGGCGCCTTAAAAGATTTCGGCGTAAACGTGCAGGTGTACGTTCCCGAACGCAAAAGCGGCTACGGCGTCACCGTCGCAGCCATCGACGAGATATTCGAAGACTATTTCCCCCAGCTCGTAATCACCGTAGACTGCGGCATATCCAACGCCGAAGAGGTGGAATACCTCAAAGATAGCGGGTGCGAAGTCATAGTCACCGACCACCACGAACTGCCCGAAAATATTCCCGACTGCATCTGCATAAACCCCAAGTTTGCCGACGGCTACCCGTACGACAATCTGTGCGGCGCGGGCGTGGCGTTCAAAGTGGCGTGCGCCCTGTGCGGCAAAGAGGCGTATAAATACCTCGACTTCGCCGCCCTCGCAACCGTTGCCGACAGCGTTCCCCTTATGGGCGAAAACCGCGATATCGTTGCCGAGGGGCTGAAACTTATAAACACTTCGCCCAAAAAGTGCTTTTCAAACTTTCTTACAAAGTCGCAGGAGAGTGCCGACGCGCACACCCTGGCGTTCACCATCGCGCCCAAAATCAACGCGGCGGGCAGAATGGGCGATGCCGCTTCCGCGCTCGCGCTGTTTTCTGAAACGGACGAAAAGGCCGTGTTCGACCTTTCGGCCCGCCTCACGGCGTACAATCAGGAGCGCCAGCAGCGCTGCGACGAATTGTACGCCCAGGCAAAGGCAAAACTTGCTCTGCGCGGCGCCTACGGCAGGGTGATAATGCTGTGGGACGAAAGCTGGAATTCGGGCTTCGTCGGCATAGTCGCCGCACGCCTCGCAGAAGAATACGGCAGGCCCGTAATACTCTTCGTGAACAACGGCGGAATGTTAAAAGGCTCGGCGCGCAGCATAGAGGGGGTCAACATATTCGAAGCCCTTCGCGCCTGCTCTGAATTTATAAGCGAATTCGGCGGACACTCGCAGGCGGCGGGCGTAAACGTTTCGGAAGAAAATTTCGCCCTCCTCGAAGAGGCGATGAATAACTATATGGAGGAGAAGTACACCGCCGAGGACTTCATTCCCACCATATATATAAGCGGCGGATTCGGCGACGAGAATGCAATCAGGCTCTCGCACGAGCTCGAAATGTTTGAACCGTACGGTGTCGGCAACAAGCGTCCGCTGTTCTGCGCCGAGGTAACCGCGTGCAAGCCCCGCCCCATAAAGCCGCTTTCATCCCACCTCACGTTCAAATGCGGCGCTTTGGAGATGATGTATTTCGGCGGTGCAAAATATACCGAAGTATTGTCAAGCCCCGCACCCAAAAAACTTGTTTTTGAATATAACGTGTCGCGCTTCCGCGGCAGGGAATATATCCGCGGTTTCGTTCGCGACGTCATATACGATTCCGACTGCGGCGCATACGCGGGCGACTACATAGCCGCAAACGCCGTAATGCGCGCCGCGCTCCCTTCTGCAAATCTTTCGCCCGAATACAAAACGCGCGAAGAGATAGACCGAATAATGGGTCAGGAGAGCGCCGGCTACGGCACTCTGTACGTGGCGGAGGAATATTCCACGCTCGCAAAATACAAGAACAGCAAAAAGTATTTTGCCGATATCTTCAACCTCTCCTCCCGCAACCTCGCCGATACCATAATCGTCGCTCCCAGGCCCGACTGCGACTTTTCGGGTTACAGGCGCATAATCTGGCTCGACAGACCTTTCAGCGTTCCGTTTGCTTCAACCGAGGGCAAAGAGGTTATAATATGTTCTGATACAGACGGCACCGCACCCCTCAAATCGCTCGACTGCTCGCGCGAAGGGCTTCTGTCGGTATTTGCATACCTCGCGGCAAACGCAGGCAACATCGAGGGCGCAACGGCCGAAGAGGTGGCATTTTCTTCAAAACTGCCGTTTGCGGCGGGACAGTTACTGTTCGCCTTGAAGGTGTTTGAAGAGCTCGGCCTCATATCTTTCGACGATATGCACCTGGTTGTGTACAGGGGAGTAAAAACCGACCTCAAAAATTCTGCGCTGTACAGCGCCGTCGCACAGCTTTCGGCCTGACTTGCGGGCAAGTTTTCTCTCTTTGGCATTTCTACTCGCGCAACGCCCAAACACTTTGTTATTCCGCCCAAGCGCAGCCTCCAATCACCCTGTCATTTCGACCAAGGGCGCAGCCCGCGTGGAGAAATCTCATCGCCCTTTTATTTTTATTCAAAGTATTGAATTTGTTGCGTATCTGTTGTATAATGTATTAAAGGCGCCGCTGCGCTTATGCTTTTGCGCGGTGCTGCCAATCTGATTTTTTATGAAGAACGTTTTAGACAAGATTTACGAAAATTATCCCGAAGAGGAGCGCGAAATGCTCCTTTCGGCGTATAAATATGCCGAACAGATGCACTCAAACCAGAAGCGTGCGTCAGGCGAGCCGTACTTCACGCACCCCTGCGCCGTGGCGGAGATACTCATAGACCTCGGCCTCGACGCGCCGACTGTCGCCGCGGCGTTTCTTCACGACGTAATAGAGGATACGCCCGCCACCAAGGACGACATAATCTCCCGCTTCGGGCAGGAGGTGTACACCCTTGTAGACGGCGTCACCAAGCTCGATAAAATTCACTACCAGACGCACGAAGAAGAGGATATCGAAAATTTCCGCAAAATTTTCGTGGCGATGGCAAACGACGTGCGCGTAATCATAATAAAACTTGCCGACAGGCTTCACAATATGCGCTCTTTGAACTTTCTCTCCGTCGAAAGGCAGCAGAGAATCGCCAAAGAGACGCTCGAAATCTATACCCCGCTCGCAGGCAGGCTGGGTATTTCGCAGATGAAGTGCGAGCTCGAAGATTTGTGCCTCAAATACCTCGACCCCACCGCATACGAATACCTCGTCACCAACATTCATCAAAAACTCGAAGAGCGCCGCTCGTTCATCGATACCTGCGTGAAAGAGCTCAAAGAGATGCTCGACGAAAGCGGCATAAAGGGCGAAGTTTTCGGCAGGCCCAAGCACTTCTTTTCCATCTATAAAAAGATGAAGAACACGGGCAAGACGCTCGACCAGATTTACGATTTGTCCGCCGTGCGCGTAATCGTCAACACCACCGAAGAATGTTACGAAGTGCTCGGCAAAATTCACAAAAAGTGGAAGCCCGTGCCCGGCAGAATAAAAGACTATATTGCAATGCCCAAGCGCAATATGTACCAGTCTTTGCACACCACGGTTGTAACCGACTTCGGCCAGATTTTTGAAATTCAGATAAGAACTTTCGAAATGCACCATATGGCCGAATACGGTATCGCCGCGCACTGGCGCTATAAAGAGCAGAAGGGCGGGACGGACAACAATTTCGACGCGCGCCTCGCGTGGATACGCGACGTAATGGATTGGGAGGGCAGCACGGGCAGCGCCAAAGAGTTTGTAGAGAGCCTTAAAACCGACCTCTACACCAACGAACTTCTGGTGTTCACCCCGCAGGGCAAGGTAATTTCCCTCCCGCTCGAAGCCACGCCCATCGACTTTGCCTACGCCATCCATTCAGAGGTGGGAAACAAGTGCGTCGGCGCCAAGGTCAATTCCAAAATCGTGCCTTTAAACTCCGTGCTGCACACGGGCGACGTGGTGGAAATACTCACCTCGCCTAACAGCAAGGGCCCTTCGTGGGACTGGCTCAAATACGTAAAATCGGGTTCGGCGCGCGCAAAAATACGCCAGTTCTTCAAAAAGGAGATGAAGGAAGAGAACGCGCGCACGGGTAAGGCTATGTTAGAGGCCGAAGCCAAGCGCAAGGGCTATTCCTTAAACGACCTTTTAACGCCCGAATCGTTCGAAAAGCTCTCTAAAAAGCTGGTGTTCGCCTCTACCGACGAAATGTTCGCCTCGGTTGGCTACGGTGCCGTCAGCGTAAACCAGATACTGTTCAAACTCATCGACTACTACAAAAAAGTCGTGCCCAAGGCGCCCGACGCCTTCCCCGGAAAGAGCGGTCACGCGCCCGCGTCCAGCGTAACGGTTCGCGGAATGAGCGGCCTTATGGTGCGCTTTGCGCGCTGCTGCAACCCCGTGCCGGGCGACGACATCGTGGGATTCGTCTCGCGCGGAAGGGGCGTAATCGTCCACCGCAAAGACTGCCCCAACTTAAAGGACTACGACCCCGACCGCATACAGCCCGCGCAGTGGACGGCGGATACGGGCTCTGAATTTATCGTAGGTATGCGCGTAGTCGCCGACGACCACGACGGCCTCGTCGCATTCGTCACGTCAGAAATCGCCGCTATGCACCTCTCGCTCACGCAGATTGTTGGCAGGCTCGATAAGAACAAGCAGGCCGTAGTCGATATCAACGTGCGCCTCAACAAGCGTTCCGATTTAGACCTTCTCATCAACCACCTCAAAAGGGATAAGAGGGTGATTGATGTATATCGCACCTCAAACTAAAACGTGCAAAAACTTCGTATAAGCTGCGCAATACGGTGTCGCGCTTACGGGTTTGCTCAGTCACTTACCTCAAAGTAAGCTCCTTCGCAACATTCCGCACGCTCCTTGTCTTGCTTGCTTCTCCAAAGTTTTTGGTATGGGGGTATGTTTTGCGGCGGGCAACCCTGCTTGAAACGTTGATAATTCGCAACATTCCGCACGCTCCTTGTCTTGCTTGCTTCTCCAAAGTTTTTGGTATGGGGGTGTAATAGCGTAGAACCCTGCTTGCGTACGCTATCTATTTAGAAATAATTTGTTTCTAAATAATTGTCATTTTGAGCGATGGCACCAGCCGAAGTCGCGCGAGCGCGTAGCGCGCTGCCCTGCCGAGGCTCACGAAGGGAAACGGCAGAAAAATCTCAACCGCAATAAAGCCTCCCCTTGCTTAGGGACGAGCAAGGCATTTCATAGCACAACGGATACCTGTTGTGCGTGCCGAAGCGAGATGAGTGAGCGCATATGTCAGCGCGCGAACGGTGCCCAAGCTGTGC
>URMT01000090.1 GCA_900549005.1 uncultured Eubacteriales bacterium
GACGCACGCCCGAGGGACGGGGAGCGGCAGGCCTGTTTGCGCCGAACGAACCCTGTGCGGGACGACCCTGCACGGGGCGGCCGCCCTGCTGGGGACGGGGCGGACGGGTATCTCTGTTGACGAAAGTTCTGTTGTCGCCCTGGCGGGGCCTTGCAGCGGCGTTTGCTCCGCCCGCAGACTGGCGGGGCTGGGGCGAACGGGGCTGATTTTCCTGCCTGCGGGGCGCGGAAGCGTTGCCCGAAGCCGCGGCGGGCTTTGCGGGCGCAGGTTTTTTATCGGCCGCGGGCTGTGCGGGGGCAGCCTTATTCTCCGCCGCGGGTGCGGCGGGCGCATGTGCCGCGGGAGCTTCCTTTACGGGAGCGGGTTTTTCTTCTGCCGCGGGTGCGGGAGCCTTTTCGGGCACGGAAGGCTGAGCGGCGCTCTTTTCCGCCTGCTCTTTTTCAGCCTTCAGCTTTTCTGCAAGTTTTTCCTTCTCTATTCTCTCTTTTTCAGCTTGCAGAGCGGCGGCGCGCTCCTCTTCCTGCTTTTTCGCCGCCTGAATCGCGCTCTCCATATCGGACAGCTTTTTAAGTATTTCGGACACCCGCTTTTCAGAGGCGCTGACCTTTTTGCCAAGCTCTGACAGCGTGCCGCCCGATACCAGCTTTCCTATATTTTCAGCGTTATCGTATTTGTTTGCCATATATCCTTTTATGCCTCCGCATATAGTTCAAAATTCTCGTCAGCGGCGGATATTATTGCCTTTGCGAGCTGAATATCCGTTACCGCCGCCATTTTACAGCCTGCCTTGTGCACGACGTTTTCGAGCACGCTTTTGCAGACCATAAGCGGACAGGCGTGCCTGCGTGCAAACTTTTTGGCAAGTTTGAAGCAGTTTTCAGAAGCCGTGGAACACACTATTATAAGATAAACTCCCTTTTTAAGGCAGTCTGTCGCGCCCGTGCCGAGCGTTATTTTGCGGGCGCGCAGGCAGAAGCCTATGTAAGTTTCTGCCTTAGCTCTTTTTTCCAAAGTACTCCTCCTCTATGCGCGAATACACCTCGTCGGGCACCTCGCACGAGAAAACTTTGTTAATAAGCCGTTGCTTTTTAAGTTTTTTTACGCAATCGGGATTATTGCATATATAGGCGCCGCGCCCCGCCGCTTTCGAGGAAAAGTCGATGAATATTTCGCCCTGCGCGTTCTTTACTATGCGCAGCATATCCCTCTTTTCTTTGAGCTCGCGGCAGGCGACGCACATTCTTAAAGGTATTTTTTTAGTTTTCGGCATCTTCCTCTTCGGCGGGCTGTTCGCCTTCACCCTCCGCTGCGGGAGCAAGCCCCATCTTTTCGGCCGCGCTGCGGCTCTTTACGTCTATCTTCCAGCCCGTGAGCCTTACGGCGAGGCGGGCGTTCTGTCCGTCTTTGCCTATGGCGAGCGAGAGTTTGTCGTCGGGAACGACGGCCATAGCAGTCTTTTCGCCGTCAAGCTGGGTGACGGAGAGCACCTTTGCGGGCGAGAGCGCCTTGGCGATGAACTCCAAGGGGTCTTCGCTCCAAGGAACTATGTCTATCTTTTCGCCGCCGAGTTCGGCAACGACTGCGTTTACCCTGGCGCCCTTGTTGCCGACGCACGCGCCTATCGCGTCTACGCGGGGGTCTTCCGAGCAGATTGCCATTTTGGTGCGCGAACCTGCCTCGCGGCTGACTTCCTTTATTACCACCGTGCCCTGCTTGATTTCGGGAACTTCCTCTTCAAACAGCTTTCTTACAAGCCCGGGCGAAGTGCGGCTGACGAGCACCTGCGCGCCGTTATAACCGCTCTTTACCTTTTTGACGTAAACCTTGATTTTGTCGTTCACTTCGTAAGTTTCGCCAGGAACCTGGTCGGAGGGAAGAAGCACGCCCTCTATCTGGCCCTTGCCGAGGTCGATGTATACGTTGCGCGCGTCCTTTTTGCGGATTACGCCCACCAAAAGCTCGCCCTCTTTATCGGCAAACTCGCTCATAGCGGCGTCGCGCTCGGTTTCGTGAATCTTTTGGAGAATTACCTGCTTTGCAGTCTGGGCGGCGATGCGCGAAAAATCTTTGGGAACGAACTTTTCGGTAATCTTGTCGCCGACCTTTGCGCTCTTTTTGATAGCGCGGGCGTCTTCCAAAGAAATTTCCTTTTCGCGGTCGGTGACCTCTTCAACAACGTTCTTCACGGTGTAGAAATCGAGCGAGCCCTTATCGGGATTGAGTTTGATTTCAACCGCGCCCACGGTGCCCGCATACTGCTTTTTGCAAGCAGAGATAAGAGCGTTTTCAAGGGCTTCTAAAAACACTTCTTTGGGGATACCCTTTTCTTTTTCAAGGTCGTCGAGAGCCAAGAAAAAATCTTTGTTTATCATTTTTAAATCTCCTGTATCAAGTTGAAAGCCGCAATAAAAGCGGAAAATTTTTTATGTAAGCGCGCCTTAACCGGCGCAGATTTATTGGTTTTTTGTAATACAATCCGT
The DNA here is from genome assembly GCA_900549005.1 of uncultured Eubacteriales bacterium. Lineage (GTDB taxonomy): Bacteria > Bacillota > Clostridia > Christensenellales > Borkfalkiaceae > Coproplasma > Coproplasma stercorigallinarum. Next base: position 2,481 of record URMT01000090.1, read on the forward strand.
GCTGTGCGCCGAGCGCCGTACCCGTCAGTCAAACTTTATGGCCTTGTTGATTTTGGCTATTTTGTTTTTTGCAATCTTTTCTTCGGCGCCGCCGATTGTTATGGTGACGGAATTATTGTCGAAGGCAGAGAGAACGCCCTCGAAAAACTTTTTGCCCTTTAAGGGGGCGAACAGCTTTACTTCCACCTCTTTGCCGAGGTTGCGCTCGAAGTCGCGCGCCGTTTTAAACGGCCTGTCGAGCCCGGGGCTGGATACGTTGAGGGTGTAAGCCGCGCCGTAGCTGGGGTCGAGTTCGTCTATCGGCTCCATAATGGCGTTGTGGAATTTTTCGCAGGTGTCGAGGTCTACGCCGGACTCCGTTTCGATAAAAACGGTGAGGTTGTCGCCCTTTACCTCCGCGTCCACAATCTCTATGCCCATAGGGGCGGCTATGTTTTCGAGAAATGCCTTGATTTCTTCAACAGGTTTAAAGTTCATACCGATTTTAATTCTGCCGCACGCCTGCGCAACCGATATTGCGCGTAAACCGTGCGAAACCCTTTAATATGACGATTGAGTGCCTTTTTTCAGGCACTCAATCAAAGCGTAATTATTAAGCCTGAAATTATTATAACACGGCAAAACGGATTTTGCAACCGATATCAGTAATCAGGTAAAGATTTTTTTATTTTTATGAGCTCGATGAAGATTTTTGCCGTGGCGAGCGCGTCGTCCTCCGCCCTGTGGTGGTTGAAAGTTATGCCGAAGTGGTCTGCCACGGTGTTGAGCTTGTTGTTGGAAAGGCGCAGAAGTTTTTGCGAGAGAAAGAGCGTATCTATCACGCGGTTATCGACCGCATAGCCGAGCTCGCGGCAATAGTAGTCGATGAACTTGAAGTCGAAGCCCGCGGCGTTGTGCCCGACGAGCACAGAGCCGTCGCAGAACTTTACGAAGTCGGGCAGTACGTCCCTGTAACTTGGAGCGGACTTTACCATCTCGTCGGTAATACCCGTGAGCTCGACTATCCTCTGTTCGAGCGGCACGGGGCGCTCGGGATTGACGAAGGTGGAGAACTTTTCTTTTATCTCGCCGTTTATCACCTTATAGGCGCCAATCTCTATTATGCCGTCCATCTCGCCCGCGACGGGCGTTGTGGAAAGGCCCGTGGTTTCGAGGTCGAACACGACGAACGAGGTGTTTTTGAAGCACTCGGGCAGCGACGTATCGGTGAAGAAATCTGTCTGCGTATAGTCGGTGAACGGCTCGGGCTTTATGGTGTGATAGGCCTTGGGCACGGGGCGCGTTTTGCGCTTTTCGGGCACGAAGTCCTTGGGGGGAGCGCCGTAGTCTATGCGCGTTGCAGTGTAGCGCAGCATACCGCCGTGCACCTCGCTGCGGCAGTAGCATACTATACTTTCGTCCGCCTTAATCTCCCTTATCTTATCCACGCTCTTTTTGCGGGAGAAGTAAGTGAGGCGCAGCGTTGCCGTGCCGTCGGTCAGGGCAATGTTGAAGTAGGGCTTTTCTTCACCGTTGGAACGAGTGTAAGAGCGCTCTGATATGTCGAGCACCCTGCCGCATACCACGATGTTTTCGCCTATGAAGTTGAAATCTGCCATATACAGCGCCTTGCTCGGGGCGTCGGCGCTCTCAATCGGGGAATAGTCGCACACGGGGAAGGTGCGGACGGGCGCTTCGAACGCCTCTTCTTCGACTTCGCGTTCTACGGTTATCTCGTCCGCGTTCAGCTTCCTTTGGGATATGAACCCGCGGAATGTGCCGCAGTACGATTTTTTAAGCTCCTCTTCTATCGCGCGAATCATAGCCTCGCCGCGCGCTTTGTCGCCGAATATGCTTATATAAAAGCTGAAACCTTCGTCGTCCCTCTTCACCTCGATATCGTTTTCGCCCGTGACCGAGGCAAACGCGGGGAACTTTTCGCCTATCGCCGAAATTATTCTGCGCTTTACCATTGCGCAGTCGGGAGTGAGCTTGGATATGGAAAGTTGCAGCGAAAATTCCTGCGGGACGTACCTGCGCACTACGGAATAGGCGTTGTTGTAGTCGCCCTCGGTGTAGGCGAGGTCGGTTATAAGTTTTACCGTAACGGCCGATGTGGCGCGTTCAAGCTCCACTCCGCCCATTATGGCGTTTTTGAGTCCGCCGCTTAAACGGACTTCGCCGAGTATATCTTCAACCATCTGTAAGTTTTTTTATCTCCTCTAAAAATTCCCGCTCTGCGTCCTGTGCGGGAACGCGGCGGACTTCGCCGCCCTTTTTGAATATCACGCAGTAATCTTTTGCGCCCGCTATGCCTATATCTGCCTCCGCCGCCTCGCCCGGGCCGTTTACCACGCAGCCCATAACGGCTATTTTGAGCGGCCTGTTGCAGTCCTTTACCTGTGCCGAAACCTTTTCGGCGAGGTCTGCCGAATTCCACATACACCTGCCGCAGGTGGGGCAGGAAATTACGTCGGCGAAGTTTTTATCCAGCCCGACGGCGCGCAGAATACTCTTTGCGGCGTAGATTTCGCGCACGGGGTCGCCCGTGATTGAAACGCGGAGCGTGTCGCCTATTCCGCATAAGAGAAGGCCGCCGAGCGCCGCCGCAGATTTGACGAGCGCGCTTTCGTAGGTGCCCGCCTCGGTCACGCCTATGTGCAGGGGGTAGTCGGTGCGCTCGGAAAGCTGCCTGTACGCTTCAAAAGTCATAGGAACGGACGAGGCCTTGACGGATATCACTATGTCGTTCACGCCGTACTTTTCGAGCATACCAACGCTTGAAAGGGCGCTTTCGACCAGCGCGGACGCGCTTACGCCGTACTTTTGAAGAAACTGCTTTTCTATGCTGCCCGTATTCGAGCCGACGCGGACGGCGATTTTGTGCGCCTTTATGCAGTCGGCGACGAGCTTTACCTTGTCTTCCCCGCCGATGTTGCCGGGGTTTATGCGCACCTTGTCGCACCCCGCCTCTATCGCGGCGACGGCAAGTTTTGCCGAAAAGTGTATATCGGCAACAACGGGCATCGAAGTATGCTGCTTGATTTTTGTTATGGCCGCGGCGTCCTCTTCGTCGAGCACGGATACGCGTATTATGTGGCAGCCCGCCTTTTCGAGCGCGGCAATCTGTGCGCACACCTCGTCTGTGCGTGAGGTTTTTACGGTGCACATCGACTGGATTTTTACGCTTTCGCCGCCGCCTGTATACAGGTTGCCTATTCTAACTTTGCGGGTCATACGCCCTCCAATTTTAAAGCCGCCGCAAACACAAGCGGCGGGCTTTGAATAAGTGAATTAAATACTTTGAGATTTCTCCGCTCCGCCTGCGGCTTCGGTCGAAATGACAGAGTGAAGTTGATTATTGCGGCTCCGTCGGAACGACAGAGTGAAGCAGATTGTTGCGGCTCCGTCGGAACGACAGAGTGAAGCAGATTGTTGCGGCTCCGTCGGAATGACAGAGTGAAGCAGATTATTGCGGCTTCGTCGGAACGACAGGATGAAGCAGATTGTTGCGGCTCCGTTGAAATGACAGGGTGAAGCAGATTGTTGCGGCTCCGTCGGAATGACAGAGTGAGGTAATTTACCCGATTTTGTCAATAACTAAACCCGGTGAGGTTGTGCAAAAAACTTACTTACCCTCGCCCTTCTTGTTCTCCATAAGGCTTTGAAGCTCGGCCATAAAGCTGGAAATATCGTTGAACGAGCGGTATACGCACGCATAGCGCACGTAGGCGACTTCGTCGATGTTTTTGAGCTCGTTCATAACCATTTCGCCTATGGCCTTGGACGAAACTTCCTGCTCCATAGAATTGTAGACCTGTTTTGAAACGCTGTCTACAAGCCCGTCGATTTTGGCCATAGGAACGGGGCGCTTTTCACACGCCTTTATTACGCCGTTCTTTATCTTCTGAGGGTCGAATGCCTGGCGGTTGCCGCTCGACTTTATTACGAGCACGGGGGTATCTTCTATCGTTTCGTAGGTGGTGAACCTCCTGCCGCAGGCGAGGCACTCCCTTCTTCTTCTGATTGTTCTGCCTTCGTCGGCGGAACGGCTGTCTATAACCTTGCTGTCTTCACAGCCGCAGTACATACATTTCATTGAGCGTCACCCCTTTTGATTGCACTTTTATATAATTATAGCACAATATTTTGTGGTTGTAAAGGGCAAAGAAAACAAAATTTGCGTATACGGCAAAAAGGCGTACAAAACAAAAAGGGCGGCGGCGCAAAATTTTGC
>URMT01000091.1 GCA_900549005.1 uncultured Eubacteriales bacterium
CCACGGGCCCCGCCAGCGGGCCCCTGCCCACCTCGTCTACACCGCAGACATATTTGAAGCCCCTTTCGGCAAGCTTTTTTTCGTACAGAAATTTATCCATAAAACCGCCACCCCGCGATAGTAAATTTTACATTGATTGCGGCATATTGCCGCACCAATAACATATATGGCGGCCTATACGGCCGCCTTCTTTAAAAACTTTATCAGTATTTTGCCGCGCGCACGTCGCTGTCACTGTCGAGCGAAACCCTGCCAAGCCTGCCCTTTCTGAGGTCGTCAATCACAGCCTTGCAGGCGCGGTCGTAATCGTATTCGCCGCCGCGGAGGACAAATCCCCTGCGCACGCACACGGCGTCGAGCATATCGGGCGGAACGGAAAAATCGGTTATGCCGTACCTTTCTGTAAGGCGCGCGGGATAACTTTCGGCCATATCGGAAAGAAGAGCGAGGGCGAGGTCGTCGAAATCGAGAATGTCGTCGTTTATGCTGCCAACATATGCAAGGCGGCGGGCGTAGGTCTGATTTTCGAACGCGGGCGGCATTGTGCCCGGGGTATCCAGAAGCTCGAACCCTTCAAGCCTTATCCACTGCTTGCCGCGCGTAACACCCGCCTTGTCGCCCGTGACGGTGCGTTTTGAGCCAGAAAGCAGGTTTATAACCGTGCTCTTGCCCGTGTTGGGCACGCCGAGCACCATAAAGCGGAAGGTGCGCTCGTACCCCTTTGCCAGCGCGCGGTCGCGCTTTTCGCGCACGACTTCTTCGCACGCCGAAACAAGCTGCCTGCGGCAGCCGCTTGCCGTAGCGTTGAGCGGAACCGAGGCGGCGCCCGAAGCCCTTATCAGCTTTGCTTGCTCCTCTGCCCTTTCTGCAAGGTCGGCCTTGTTCAGAACGTATAAGACGGGCTTGCCCGCAAACACCTTTTTAAGTTTTTCGTTGAAGGACGAAGCGGGGCAGCGCGCGTCGAGCACGATTATCGCCCCGTCGCACAGCGCGGCATTCTCCTTCATCATACGCATAGCCTTGGTCATATGACCGGGGAACCACTGTATAGTTTTCATAATATACCTTATTCCGCGAAGCCTTTTACTTCAACAAATCGGGGCGGTTTTTGCGAGTAATTTCAAGCGACTGTTCGCGCCGCCACGCATCCACCTTTTCGTGATTGCCCGAAAGCAGAACTTCGGGCACGGAAAGCCCCTTGTATACTGCGGGGCGGGTGTACTGCGGGTACTCCAAAAGTCCCGCCGAAAAACTTTCGTCTTTCAGGCTCTCGCCCGAAATCACACCTTCTACATATCTCGCCACACAGTCGCACACCACCATTGCGGGCAGCTCGCCGCCCGTTAAAACATAGTCGCCAACGGACAGTTCCTCGTCGATATACAAATCTATCACGCGCTGGTCCACGCCCTCGTAATGCCCGCACAGAATCAGAAGGTCGCCGAGCCGTGAAAGCTCTACCGCCCTCTTCTGCGTGAACACGCGCCCGCGGGGCGACATATATATTCGGTGCGCCCTGTGGTCGGGGTCAGCCGCCTCTATCGCCGAGCCAATCGGCTGTGGCATCATAACCATACCCGCGCCGCCGCCGAAGGGATAGTCGTCGCACTTGAAGTGCTTGTTTTCGGCATAGTCGCGTATGTTTACTATTTTTATATTGAGTTTTCCGCCGTTTACCGCCCTGCCTATCACGCTTTCGTAAAGCGGCGCAAACATTTCGGGAAACAGCGTTAAAACGGTTATATTCATAGGTCAATTTAAAATTTTAAGTAATTTTTTTCGCCGCCGCTTACCTGCGGCAAGGCGTTCAACTCGGCCACCGAAGAGGGCGAAAAGCCGATTGAATTGCGGCACTTAAATTGCTATGCGCAATAAGTTACGCGCAGGAAAAATCTGCCGCAGATTTCTAAATCGCGGCGCACGATTTAAAGCAGGGCAACCTGGTTGAAGCGCTCCCTGTTCACCCTCACCTCGCCGCTTTCCACGTCCACCGAGGTTATAACCCCGTCTGCGGCGGGAAACATCACCTCTTTGCCGCCGATGAGGGCGGTGTATATATCGGTGCGGGCGGGGGTTACGTCGGTAACTTCGCCCAGAACCTCGCCGCTTTCGTCCACCAGACTGCAACCTATAACGTCGGCGATATACACCCTGTCGTCGGGCAGTTCGGGGGCCTCGGAGCGGTCGACGAGCACCTCTTTGCCGCGCAGGAGTTCGGCGGCGTTCCTGTCGGGAATACCGCGCAGAGTGAGGTAGGCGTATCCACCCGCCGCGCGGCAGGCAAGCACCTTATACGAAGTGCCGTCTATTATCACCGAAGAAAAATCTTTCATATCCTCGGCGCTGTCTGTCTGGGGCATAACTTTGATTTCGCCGCGTATGCCCTGCGGCTTCAAAACGGTTGCCACCGTCAAAAATTTCTGCATAAAAAGCTCCGCTTGTTTTTTGTTCCGCCGCGCCGCAAAACGGCGGCGCGGCGGGAATAAACGCGATTAAAACACAAAAAAAGCCGTGCGCAAAAGCACGGCAATTTTTTTACTCTTTACCCTTAATTTCAACGACGTATTTTTTTGCGCCCTTGGGGGTTGCCGCCTTGACGAGCGTTCTGAGGGCCTTTGCAATTTTGCCCTGCTTGCCGATTACCTTGCCCATATCGGAATCTTCGAGGCAGACGGTTATCTCTATGCAGTTTTCCTTCTCCTCTTCCTTATACTCTATGGCGTCCTTGTGTTCGGCGAACTGTTCAACGACGTATTTTACAAGTTCCAACATAACATTACTCCTTATATATGGTGGCGGGCGCCGCACTCAGCGGGCGCAGTCCGCAGGGCATCAGTCCTTCTTCTTTTTCTTATCGTTGGTCTTGGGAGCGGAAAGTTTTGCGCTCTTTTCGATTACGCCCGCGCCTACGAGGTAGCTTTTAACCGTCTCGGTAGGCTGTACGCCCTTAGAGAGCCAGTCCTTTGCCTTTTCGGCGTCGATAACGACTTCTGCGGGAGTTTTGAGGGGGTCTACGTAGCCGATTTTATCGATGTACTCGCCCGAACGCGCCTTTCTGCTGTCGATTACGACGATGCGGTAGAAGGGGGACTTTTTGTCGCCCATTCTTGTAAGTCTCATTTTAACTGCCATTGTGATATTCTCCTTAAAATATATAAAAAATTTTATTTTTTTGAGTTTTAAATAATTTCCGTGCGCAAGGCGAATTCAGTTCGCCGTTAAGCCGTTTTACGACCAATCCTCTCACGGAAAAGTATTTGCCAAAGGCAAAACTTTTCGTGAACACTTTTTAAAATAATTACCGTTTCAAGCAAGGTTCCCTTGCGCAGAAAGACTCAATTTGCCGCGCAAGCGGGCTCACTGGAAGTGAATTGCCCCGATTATATAATCGAGGGCCCTAAAAAAATCGGGGCAAGAGAAACTTAGTTTCTCAAACTCACGGAATTTTTCGCACTCGGCCAGGGCGAAAAATTCGTGAACATCTCAGAACGGAAGTCTCCTTTTTCCGCTTTTAAGCTGCTTCATCAGCGTTTTAACCTGGTCGAACTGCTTTAAAAGCTGGTTTATCTCCTGCACGGATGTGCCCGAACCCGCCGCTATTCTGCGCTTGCGGCTGGCATTAATTATTACGGGGTCCTCGCGCTCTTTCTTCGTCATAGAAAGTATTATCGCCTTGGTGCGCTCCATCTTGGCTTCGTCGAGGTCGCCCTCCTTTATTTTGCCGCTGACGCCGGGGAGCATCGACATAACCGAGCGCAGTCCGCCCATCTTTTTCATACTCTCGAACTGTTCGAGGTAATCTTCGAGCGTGAAGGAGTTTTCGCGCAGCTTCTGCTGCATCTTTTTGGCGTCCTCTTCGGTGACGGCCTGCTGTGCCTTTTCAATCAGGGTGAGCACGTCGCCCATTCCGAGTATGCGCGACGCCATTCGGTCGGGATAGAAGGGCTCCAAATCGCCCAGCTTTTCGCCCGTGCCGATGAACTTAATGGGCTTGCCCGTAACCGCCTTTATTGAAAGGCAGGCACCGCCGCGCGTGTCGCCGTCGAGCTTGGTGAGTATTACGCCCGTTATTTCCAGCCTTTCGTTAAAGGTTTTGGCGACGTTCACCGCCACCTGGCCCATCATCGAATCTACCGTTAAAAGTATTTCTGAAACTTCGACCGCGGCGCAGATATCTTCGAGCTCGCGCATCAGTTTTTCGTCTATTTCAAGCCTGCCCGCGGTATCGATTATAACCGTGTCGAACCCCTGCGAGCGGGCGTATTCAACGGCCTCTTTTGCCGTCTTTACCGGGTTCTGCGTGCCCCTTTCAAAAACTTCCGCGGCGGCGTTTTTACCGACTACTTTAAGCTGGTTTATTGCCGCGGGACGGTATATGTCGCACGCGACGAGCAGGGGGCGCTTGCCGTTCTTTTTGAGGTGAACTGCCAGCTTGCCGCAGAGCGTGGTCTTGCCCGCGCCTTGCAGGCCGCACATCATTATCACCGTAGGCGGTTTGCTTGCCACAATCAGCTTGGAGTTGGAAGAGCCCATAAGCGCTATAAGCTCTTCGTTTACTATCTTTATAACCTGCTGGGCGGGGTTGAGGCTCTTTAAAATTTCCTGCCCCACCGCCTTTTCAGAAACATCGGCGCAGAATTTTTTTGCGACCTGTATGTTCACGTCGGCTTCCAGAAGGGCGACGCGCACCTCGCGCATTGCCGTCTTTATTTCGAGTTCGGTCAGCCTGCCGCGCTTGGTCAGCTTGGAAAATATATGGTTTAATCTTTCAGAAAGAGAGGAAAACGCTCCCATTACTGCTCCTTATAAGTTTTTTCGCGCAAGCCGACTGCTTCGGCAGAACCTTCGCCGCGCAAAATCTCTTTAAGACGGGATATATCATCGGCGTATTGCGGATGCTCTTCAAGAAACTTATCCGCCCAGCGCTCTGCCCCCGAAAGAACGGGCGAGAGGCGCAAATCGCCTTCGCTCAGATTTTTTGAAAAGTGCAGCTTTTCTTCGTACTCTTCGAGCTGACGCCTTGCCGAGGAAAGACATTCGGAAACGCCCTGGCGCGAAATGCCCTTCTGTTCGGCAATTTCCGATACCGTCAAATCGAGGTTGAAATACATATCGGTAATTTCGCGCTGGGTGGGCGTGAGCAGTGCTGAGTAAATATCCCACAGCCGTAAAAATTTAATGTCTGCCACAGCCGCCTCCTTGCACCCGTTTCCGTTCAGCCTTTTACGCATACAAGTATACAACCGCAAACAGAGTTTGTCAAGCATTTTTACTTGACAGAATTTGCACGCCGGGCATACGCAATAAAAGCGGGCCGATATTGCATTTTATATTTTTTTAAGCGACACACAAACAATAATTATGTTAATAAGTTACACGGCAATTTATATTTTAACAATAACCGCGGCAAAGAGAGCGGCGGGCGCGCGCGCATTGACATAAAAAACGCATTATGATAAAATTAGAGCGTATTGCGGCATAATAAACGACGTATTTTACCTGCTGATAACTGATGGCGCCGCGGACTGTAAAATTTATAAAATTTATTTTAAGGTCGTGGAAATTTATGCGTAAAGAAATTGACGGAGTCGTGTACGACACCCTTAATTCAACGGTTGACAAAAAATTTACCTATGGCGCCCCCGGCGACCCCAACGGATATGAGGAAACGCTGTACATTACCAAGGAAGGCAGGTATTTTATTTATACCTACGGCGGTAAAAATTCCAAATATGCCAGCGAAGACATTGTGCCCATCGAGAGGGAAAAGGTTAAGACCTGGATGCTGTCGCGCTGAGTTTTATTAAAAGAAAAAGTCGGGCGGCTGCACTTTTAAAAGTGCAGCCGCCCTTTGTTTATTGAAATATAAAAAACGTATGCGCCGCCCCCTTAAAACAGATTGTTTGTGAAAGCGCAATATGTTAAATTGATAATTTTTTACCCATATAAGTGTTGCGATTAAACATAATTTGTTAAAAAGTTTAAATAGAATACTAATTTTATTTGACAAAACGAACAAAATAACGTATTGTGGAATAGGCATACTATTAAATATATGTCAATTATTTTCAGGGAATTAAAAAAGTTTGCGGAAGGTTCTTCTTAAAATTTAAGGAGGAAAGAATGAAAAAAATTGTCCTTAAAGCGGCGTGCGCTATGTGCGCCGCGCTTATGGCGTTCTCCATAGCGGGGTGCGCCTCGGACGAAGAAGAATCGCTGACGCCGCCCGGCGGCGGCCAGCAGACAGAGCAACCGGACGACACCACTCCCCAGACCCCTTCCGACCCCGGACTCGTCCCCGACGACGAAGAGCAGGTAACCACCCCGCCCGACGACGAGGACAAGCCGGGAAATACGGGCGGAACTACCGACCCCGAGCCCGACGAAGGCGGCACTACCAATCCCGACGAGGGTGAAACTACCGACCCAAAACCAGATGAAGGCGGTACTACTGCCCCCGACGAAGGCGAAACTACCGACCCTAAGCCTGACGAAGGCGGCACTACCGACCCTAAGCCTGACGAAGGCGGCACTACCACCCCCGACGAGGGCGAAACCACCGACCCCGAACCCGATGAGGGCGAAACTACCGACCCCGAACCCGATGAAGGCGGCACTACCGACCCCGAACCCGACGAGGGTGAAACCACCGAC
>URMT01000092.1 GCA_900549005.1 uncultured Eubacteriales bacterium
TGTAGAGCCTCGGCAGGGCAGCGCTTCGCTCGCGCACGCGAAATGACAGTTATTATCGTCCGCCGTATGCGGCGGAAAAATCTTATAAATTGTAACAAATCACACAACAGAGGTATAAATATGGCACAAAGGTATGTCGTGCAGGTGGGCGACCCCGTCCTGCGCAAAGTCTGCAAAGAGGTCAAAAACTTCAACGGCGAGCTTGCCTCGCTTCTGGACGATATGAAGGTGACCGTCCGCGCCGAAGACGGTGCAGGGCTCGCCGCACCCCAGGTGGGCGTGGATATCCGCGCCGTGGTAATCGACGTGGAAGAGGGCTTTTTCGAGCTCGTAAACCCCGAAATTTACTACGAAAAGGGCGAACAGACAGGCCCCGAAGGCTGCCTTTCGGTAAAGGGCAAGCAGGGCATTGTCACCCGCCCCGAAAAGGTCAAGGTAGTCTACCGCGACAGGTACGGCAGAAAGCACAAGCTCACAGCCGAAGGCTTCTGCGCGCGCGCCGTATGCCACGAACTCGACCACCTCGACGGCATACTCTATATCGATAAGGCCGTGAACGTGGTGGATATTTCCGACGAAGAGGATAAGTAAGGCAAAATAAACCGTGCGCGGTTTTGCCCGATTTGTATCAGCTTAGAAGTAAAAAAGTTTTGCGGAGGTTTTGGCGAATGAAGATAGTATATGCGGGAACGCCGCAGTATGCGGTCGCCCCCTTGAAGGCGCTCAAAGAGGGCGGGTTCGAAGTAGTTGCCGTCGTCACGCAGGAAGACAGGCCCGTGGGAAGGCGCGGCGTTATAACGCCTCCGCCCGTAAAGCAATACGCCCTCTCCGCAGGGCTGCCCGTATATCAGTTTCACCGCATACGCGAGCACGTCGAAGAGCTCAAAGCGCTCGGCGCCGACGCTATGTTTACCTGCGCCTACGGCCAGCTTTTATCGCGCGAGGTGCTCTCCGTTTTCCCGCAAGGGGTATGGAACGCGCACGCCTCACTCCTGCCCAAACACAGGGGTGCTTCACCCGTTCAATCGGCAATACTTGCGGGCGAATGTGTGACGGGCGTCACTGTGATGAAGACCGAACTCGCACTCGACAGCGGCGATATCCTGCTCGTAAAGCGCTGCGCGATAGAGGAGGGCGAAACGTGCGGCGAACTTTCTGAAAGGCTCTCCGCCCTCTCTGCCGAAGCCCTGTGCGAGGCGGCTCGGCTGATTGAAAGCGGCGATATCAACCTGCTGTTGCAGGACGAGGGCGCCGCAACTTACTGTAAAAAGATTAAAAAAGAGGACGCAAAAGTGGATTTTTCGGCCGATGCCGACAAGGTGTGCGCCCTCATAAACGCTATGAGCCCCTCTCCCGCTGCCTTCTGCCATTTAAGCGGCAAGCCCGTCAACCTGCTCCGCGCATACGTTCGCGCTGGTGAAGAGGGGAGCGCGGGCGAGGTCATCTCCGTCACAAAACAGGGAGTTAAGGTAAGGTGCGGCAGGGGCAGCGTGCTTATAACCGAGGCACAGTTTGCGGGCGGCAAGCGCCTTTCGGCGGCCGACATCTTCAACGGCAGAAAGATTTGCAGGGGGGATATGCTTGAATAATCCGCTTACCGACCCCTACATCGTGCTCAATAAAGTCTATTCGGGCGGCGCCTATTTAAAACAGGCGCTGACAGAGTCGCAGATAGAGCCGAAAAACCGCCCGCGCACTTCAAAAATATGCTATGGCGTGCTCGAAAAGGACGTGTATTTAAGCCATATCATAGGGGCAAACTGCACGCGCACGCCCAAATCTGCCGTGCGGCTGGTGCTCAAAATCGCGCTGTATATGCTTGAATTTATGGGCAAGCACGGCTATATGGTGGCCGACTGCGCGGTCGAACTGTGCAAAAAGCTGGGCAAGGCGGGTGCGGCGGGCTTCGTGAACGCCTTTCTGCGCTCCTATAAAATTCCGCCCCTGCCCCAAAGCGCCGACGAACGCCTGTCCGTTTCGGCAAGCGCGCCGCTGTGGCTGGCAAAAAAGGTGCGCCGCAGCTTTAAGGGCGAGGCCGAGGCCATACTTTCGGCCCCCTCGGCGGGTGTGTGCGTCCGCTTTGAAAGGGAAGAGCAAAAGTATCTTGCGGCCGAACACATAAAAACGCCGTTCAAGGGCGTGTATATCTTCAAAAATTTTGTGCGCGACGAGGGGTACGACAGGGGCGATTACACCTTCCAGTCGGTGGGTTCCGTCGCCATTTGCTCGGTAATATCCCCGTGTGAACGCCTTCTCGATGCCTGCGCCGCCCCCGGCGGCAAGAGCGTGCTCCTTTCAAAAAAGTGCGGCCGCGTCACCTCGCAGGAACTTCACCCGCACAGGGTGGAACTCATTCAATCGTACCGCGCGCGTATGGGTGCAGACAACGTACTCCCCGTCTGCGGCGACGCCTCTTTATTCAATCCCGAATGGGAGGGCGCGTTCGACGCCGTTCTGTGCGACGTCCCCTGTTCGGGCAGCGGCGTAATCAACGAAAACCCCGATATAAAGCTGTTCAGGCAGGAGGGCGACATAGCCTCGCTCGCCGCCTTGCAGCAAAAAATACTTTCAAACTGCGCCCGCTACGTAAGGTCGGGCGGCAGCCTCTACTATTCCACCTGCTCCGTCCTGCCCGAAGAAAACGACAGTGCGGTGCATAACTTCCTTGAAGGCAATGCAGGCTTTGCCGTAGAACAGATTGACTGCGCCCTTGCTTACCGCCGCACAAAATACGGTTTGCAGTTTCTGCCGCACATCTCGCTCGGCGCGGGCTTTTACGTGGCAAAACTTGTGCGAAAGGGTTAAAGCCTGCCAGGCGGAATTTACCTCAAAATTTGAATTACCCCCGCAATATGCCGCAGATATCAAAGGTTTTTTATGAAGGATATCATTCAGAACTACAACTTAAAAGAGCTTGAACTTTTAATGGAGCGCCTGGGCGAAAAGCCCTTCCGCGCAAAGCAGGTGTACGGCGGCATAATGCGTGGGCACAACATATCCGATATCCCCGCCGTGCCCGCGGCGCTCAAACAAAAACTTCTGGAACAGTTCGAGGACTGCACGGCAGAGGTTGTAAAAACGCTCACCTCCGCCGACGGAACGGAAAAATACCTCTTCCGCCTTGCCGACGGCAACATAATAGAGGGCGTTCTGATGAAGTATAAATACGGCAACACACAGTGCGTATCCACCCAGGTGGGCTGCCGTATGGGCTGCAAGTTCTGCGCAAGCACGCTGGGCGGGCTGGTACGCAATCTGAGCTCTGGCGAAATTCTGGCGCAGGTGTTAAAGGTGAACGCCCTTCACGGCGGCACCCCGCAAAAACGCACCGTAACCAACGTCGTTTTAATGGGCAGCGGCGAGCCGCTGGATAACTACGAAAACGTAATAAAATTTCTGCGCGATATGTCGGCCGAAGGCGGCATCAATATTTCGCCGCGCAACGTAAGCCTTTCAACCTGCGGTCTCGTGCCCAAAATGTACGATTTGGCGGAGGAAGGGCTGCCCGTCAACCTCACCGTGTCTTTGCACAACGTTACCGACGAAGAGCGCGCCCGCACGATGCCGATTGCAAAGAAGTATAAGATTTCAGAAATTTTAGAAGCGTGCAACAACTACTTCAAAAAGACGGGCAGGCGGTATATATTCGAATATTCGCTGATTGCGGGCGAAAATGCAGACGAAGCGCACGCCCGCGCACTGATTTCGCTTTTGAAGGGCAGGCCCTGCCACGTCAATTTAATTCGCCTCAACGACGTAAAGGAGCGCAAACTGCTCGCCGCCGACGAGCGCGCCGCGCAGAATTTTTTAAATACCCTCACCGAAGGCGGCATATCTGCAACGCTTCGCCGCAGGATGGGGGCGGATATTGGCGGGGCGTGCGGACAGCTTAGAGCCGGTTATATAAATAATTAGTCCGCTCGGCTTCATATAAACTTCGCATTACTTTGTCGCGGTTACGGGTTCGCTCAGTCACTTACCTTTAAGTAAGCTCCTTCGCGACTTCCGCCCGCTTCGCGTACTGCTCGCTTTTCTGAACCCGTTATGGGCTTATGTTAAGGGAAACCCTGCTTGCGCACGGTGTTTATTTATAAAATGAAATCGCGCTTCGCGTACTGCTCGCTTCTCTGAACCCGTTATGGGCTTATGGCAAGGGAAACCTTGCTTTAAACGTTAATTATTTCAATAATTCAGTTATACTTATTTTCGGAGAACAAATTATGGAAACAAAGATAGCGCCTTCAATACTCTCTGCCGACTTTTCGCGTATGGGCGATGCCATCCGCCTGTGCGAGGCGGGCGGCGCCGACCTTATTCACTGCGACGTTATGGACGGCTCGTTCGTCGAACCGATTACCTTCGGCGGGCAGATGGTGAAGAACATACGCCCCCTCACAAAACTTCCGCTCGACGTGCACCTTATGATAGAGCACCCCAAGACGCAGATAAAATTCTTTGCCGAGGCGGGCGCGGACATAATTACCGTGCACTACGAAGCGTGCGCCAAAATCTCGCAGGGGTATCTTAAAGAGACGCTCGAACTTATAAAATCTTACGGCGTAAAGTGCGGCGCGGTGGTAAATCCAGACGTACCCGTCGAAGAGCTGTTCCCCGTGTTCCCCCTGTGCGATATGGTGCTTTTAATGTCGGTATTCCCCGGCTACGGCGGCCAGAAATTTATTCCGTCCGTGCTCGAAAAAATCAAATCGGCGCGGAAATATGCCCGAGCTATCGGCAAACCCGATATGGATATAGAGGTAGACGGCGGCATAAACGCGCAGACGGCGCCTCTTGCAATAGCTGCGGGCGCAAACGTGCTGGTTGCCGGCTCTGCCCTCTTCGGCGCGCCCGACTTTGCGGCGGCCGTTAAAAACCTGAGGCAAAAATGAAGGCGGCGCTTTTATTGAACGGCGCGCCCTATTGCGGCGAACTGCCGAAAGACCGCCTTATATACTGCTGCGACGGCGCCTACCGCTGGGCGAAGGGCAGGGCAAAGATATACAAAAACATCGGCGATTTCGACAGCCTCGACGAAGTTCCGTGTCCCGCCCCCGAGGAGGTTTACCCCTCGGAAAAGGACTTCACCGACGGCGAAATCGCGCTTAGAAAGATGATTGAAGAGGGCGCGGACGACATAGAGGTCTACGGCGCCTTCGGCGGCAGGGAAGACCACTTCATCGGCAACCTGCACCTTCTTTATTTCGCGCATATGCGCGGGGTAAATATGCGTCTGATATCCGAAAATACCATAGCTTTTCTCGGAAGCGGAAGGATAGATTTTTCTGGCTTCGCCGGCAAGACGATATCGGTGTTCCCATTTTCGGCGCCCGTGCATATAATTGAAAGCAGAGGGCTAAAATACTCCTACCCGCAGGTTTTGGGCTACGGCGAATGCCGCGGCGTTTCGAACATAGTGGAGGAGGAAGGCGCCAGCGTCGTCACGGGTGCGGGCGAAGTTGCCCTTGTATTCATAAACAGGGGGTGCGTATGAACAGAATAGTAGTAGTTTGCGTAAAGCCGCCCAGACCCGTCAGGGCGCTTTTAAGGGCGGTATGCCGCAGATAGCCGCTTGCGGCGGCGAAAATTGCGGCGTGCCTTGCGTGCGCGGGCTGCCCGCGTATGCCGATATGCACTGCGACACTCTGACCGTCGCCGCGTCGGAGGACTGCGGGCTTAAAGAAAACGGCTTGCAGGCCGACCTTAAAAGGCTGGCCGCGGCAGGTTGCGCCGTGCAATGTTTTGCCGTATTCACCCGCGGAGACGACCCGCGGGCGTTTTATTCTTATGCCGAATACTTCAACGCGCAGGTGCGCGCCGCAGGCGATATATGCACGCCCGTTCTGCGCCATTCCGACTTTGAAAGGGCGAGGGCGGAGGGGAAAGTGGGCTGCGTGCTCACCGCCGAAAATATGGGCTTTGTCAGCTCGGCACAGGACGTGCGCAGGATGTACGCCTGCGGCGTGCGGATGGCCTCGCTCGTGTGGAACGAAGAGAACGGACTTGCCTTTCCCAATCTGATTTTCAAAGGTAATGCGCCCGACTTCTCTGCGCGCGAGGCGCGCGGGCTCAAAGAGAGGGGCCGAGAAGTCGCCTCGGCGCTCGACGAACTCGGCATAATCATCGACGTTTCGCATCTTTCCGACGGAGGCCTTTGCGACCTTCTGCGCGGCAGAAAGCGGCCGCTCGTCGCCAGCCATTCAGACTGCTTTTCGCTCTCGCCCGTAAGCCGCAACCTCACCGACGGGCAAATCAGGGCGCTTGCCGACTGCGGCGGCATTATCGGTGTAAATTTCTGCCTCGACTTTCTGGGCGGAGATAACGCGGCGGAGCGCGCCTTCGAACACATAAAGCACATAGTAAATGTCGGCGGCGAGGACTGCGCGGCGATAGGTTCAGACTTCGACGGTATGCCCGTCCAGCGCGGAATGGAGAGCTGCGCAGATATGCCGAAGTTCCTCGGTATGGTAAAAAGCCGGTTCGGCGGCCGCGTTGCGCAAAAGATTGCCTGCGGCAATTTTCTGCGCGTGTTTAAAGAGGTGTGCGGTTAATTGCCCCGCACATATGCCCGAACTATTGCGTTTTTTATGATAAACAGATATTAAATGGCGGGGCTCGAATGGAATCATCTTCTAATGGAAAGGAATGGA
>URMT01000093.1 GCA_900549005.1 uncultured Eubacteriales bacterium
TTTATGTTGATTAAATCTATGGTGTCCTTGGTAAAGGCATACTGCTTCTGCTCGCGGCTTAAAAGCTCTTCTAACACGAACTTGTCCTGTTCGAGCGCCTTGTTGCGCTCTTTGAGCTTTGTGTGTTCGAGTATGCCGCATTGCAGCCCGATTGCAAACAGACAGCACAGCAGCGCATACAGACGGTAAAGTATGTTCCATTCGTCGAACCACGGAATAAGCGAACTTAAAACATAGGTAAAAGCTATGGTGAGCGCGGCTATTACGAACTCAGTAACCCTGCCCTTCATTCCGCCCTTGTGAGCGTCGCTGACGGGCATAAACAGAAACATCAGAACGTATTCCACCACATAGAGGGGAATGTATATTCCCAGCGCGGCGGCCTGGCTCAGTTCGCCGATAGATTCGTAGATGATGAACAGCACGTCCCACATAAGATGCTGTATGGCAAACCCTTCCACCACGTAAAACAGCACGTCGAGCGGGGATACCTTGAAGATGAACAGCCCCGCAAAAAAGGCGAGGGCGAGGTCGATGAGGTAGCTCATACCGAACGGACCGATGGCAAGAAAAGGCATAAAGACCAGCGAAACAGAGAGCGCCGCCACCACAGCAAGCCTCAGCCATATAAAACGGCGCTTTTCCTGCCTGCGCATAAGTATGAACATAGGGATAAAAACTTCGTAAAAGAAGTTGAGCTGCCCCAGAAGTATAAGAGAATAGTAATTCATTTTTAAACCTTTGCATCACTTTATGCCCGTGCCCGCAAAGTATGCGGCAAGGTCGTTCATAAACTGCTTTTTGCGGGTGCGGCTGATGTGTATCGAGTCGCCGTTTTCAAGGGAGACCATATCGTCGTTTACCCCCGTCACGCATTGCAGGTTTACCACATAGCAGTTGTTGCAGCGCGAAAACGTTCTGGCGTCGAGCTGCTCCTCTATCCCTTTGAGCGAACCGCGGAAATTTATCGTCTCCTTTCTGGTGTGCATACACACGTCGTGCATAACAATCTCTATGTAATATATGTCTTCGTAGTCCACGCGGCGGAGTATGCCCGAAGATTTCACCCACACGAAATCGGTCGAGCGGCGCTGGTGCTCGGCGCAGATTTTATCCATCTCCAACGAAAAATCGAAGTAAGACACGGGCTTGACCATAAAGTCCATAGCGTTCACCTTATAGCCCTTTATGGCAAGCTGCGCCATATTCGTGACGAATATCAGCACCACGTCTTTATCCACTTCGCGCAGTTTTTCGGCGGCCTCCATACCGTCGATTAGCGGCATCTTTATGTCCATAAACACGGCGTCGAAGCCCGGGCGGTAGCCCGTAACGAAATCCAGCCCGTTGCCGAACGTGGTTATGCTGTACTTTATATTCTTTTCTTTGCAGTAGCGCGCCACATATTCGCGCATAAGCTCCGTCTGGCTGAATTCGTCCTCGACGATGGCTATTTTTATCAACTCAATCCCCTCCCCATCTCATTATTACAGCCGCCC
The DNA here is from genome assembly GCA_900549005.1 of uncultured Eubacteriales bacterium. Taxonomy (GTDB): domain Bacteria; phylum Bacillota; class Clostridia; order Christensenellales; family Borkfalkiaceae; genus Coproplasma; species Coproplasma stercorigallinarum. The sequence continues at coordinate 1,500 of URMT01000093.1, forward strand.
CGACGGAACAAATTCAGTATAAGTGTACTTATACTAACCCGCCCGCGAGGAACAGACACATAAGTGTTCGGGTGGTATTTTAACACAAAAATTTCAAATATGCAACACTTATAAAAAAATAATTCGGCTCAGTCAAAGTACACAAATACTGACCTTCGGGCATATATCAGGAGGCAAAAAAACGCGCAGGCGGCACAACTGCCGCCTGCGCGTTTTTTAACCCGAATACGAATATAACCTGCAATGATTGCGGCATATGTGCCGTGCAATCAGGTAATTTCCTTGATTTTTGCAATGGCGTTCATACGGCTGTCTACCCCGAGTTTGAGGTAAATAGAGCTTATATAATTGCGCGCGGTGCCGTCTGAAAGTTTCATTGCAGAGGCAATCTGCCTGTTGGTGAAGCCGTCGGCGAGCATAAGGGCGACGTCTACCTCCCTGTCGGAAAGACCGTACGCCTTTTTCAGCTTTATCTGCCTGTCGGAAGACACGAGCATTGCGGCATCGGTTATCTTTTTGGCTATCTTTGAAGGAAGTATGGTGTCGCCTTCGTAGGCATTCTTGATTGCGTCGATGAGCGCGGCGGAACCTATGTCTTTCAGAAGATAGCCGCTGGCGCCGTTGTTTATGCCGCTTAAAATATAGTCGCTGTCGTCGAAGGTGGTAAGAATTATTATCTTTATGTCGGGGTCGCTCTCCTTGATGCGCTTGGTTGCGGCAACGCCGTTCATTTCCGGCATACGCACGTCCATCAGGATGACGTCGGGTTTGAGCGACTTTGCCATATCCACGGCCTGCAAGCCGTCGTAAGCTATTCCGCACACCTCAATATCGGGGCAGGTCTGCAAAACGCTTTTAATGCCCTCCGAAAGTATTTTCTGGTCGTCAGCAAGCATTACTCTTATCATAAACGTTCACCTCTCATTGCACGCGCAAACCGCGCAAAAAACAAAATTGTTTGCCGTAAAAACGTGCGTTGTATGCGGCATATATGCCGCTCTTTTTAGTTTCAGGGATTGACTTCCGCCACGTCGGCGCGGATATAAATTTCCACTTCGCAGCCCTCTTCGGGTTCGGAAGTTATGCGCACCCCGCCGCCGAATTCTGCGGCGCGCTCGCGCATACTTTTAAGCCCGTATCCCTCTTTGAAGTTTTCGCCCGCACCGCTTCCGTTATCGGAAACGAGCAAAGTTACCTCGTCCTTGCGCCTCTTGGCCTCGATATAAAACGCCGTGGCGCCGCCGTGGCGTATGCCGTTGGATATGCACTCCTTTACGCTGTTGCACAAAAAGCGCGTGCGCTCTTCGCCGAGCGCCACGTCCTCCACGTCGCAGCGAATCTTCAAATCGGTGGAGTCCACCGTCTGCGCCACAATCTCTTCTATGCCGTCCTTCAAGGATATGGCGGCGGGCCTGCCCGCGAGCAGATGTACGGAGGAGCGCATCTGGTCGAGCGCGTTTTTTGCCTGTATGTTGGCGGAAATTATCTTGTTTTTTGCCTCTTCGGGGTCGGTGTCCACAAGCAGTTTGGCCGCCTCGGTCTGCATTATCACGGCGGTTATCGAATGTCCCGCGTTGTCGTGTATGTCTTTGGCTATTCTGTTGCGCTCTTCATATACCGCCGTTTTTGAAAGTTTTTCGTATGCCTTTTCAAGCTCCGCCTTGCTGGCGTCGGCTTCGGCAAGCGCCGCCGAAAGCCTGCGGCTCATACGGTAAAAGCGCATAAACGCCGTTATTACGGCAAAGTGTATCAGCAGTATGAAAAGGCCGAACAAACTGCCGCCCACTATGCCGACGACTGCGGTATAAACGGGCACTCCGCGATACAGCCTTATGCCGCCGAGCACGAACGAAAGCACGAATACGCCCGCAGATATGCCGAAAATAATAAAGCTGAGCTTTAAACTTTCGTTGTTGCTCGTATACAATTCGGTGGTGACCAGGCAGTACAGCACCACCGTGAAATCGTTGGCGGTTATCACCGACATAACGAGCAGAAAAAAGAAGTCTGCGCCGTATGCGGCGAGTTTTAGATTGAGGGGTTTTATTACATAGAATTTGAGCGCGGCCGAAACGTCGAGCAGTATGCAGCACACCACAAGCATAATGTACATCCACCACTCCTGCGCGTCGGGGTCTGACGAGGCGTATTGGGCGCATATCACCGCCTCCATAACGGCGAGCGCCGCTACCACCACCAGCCCCAGCCACTTGCGCACGTTCTCTATGGTAATTTTGAATTTATGTCTGTTTTCCATTTCTAAGAATACTGCTTATAGAAAATTGTCTCTCTATCCCGTCCAGCCTGCCGCTGTCGAAATAGCTGAATATATCGTCGTCAGAAGCGTATATCACGTGGTCGTAAAGGCGCACGTTGTTCATACTGCATATTATCTGGCACTGTTTGGTAAAATCGTCGTCCATAGCCGAAGGGCACGACGAACCCGCCGTATGGTTGTGCGCTATCACCATCGCGTAAGGATGGCTCACCGATATCAGCTTTATGACCTCTTCGGGCTGAACGACCACCCTGTCGCTCGCGCCCGAGGTAAAGCGGCATATGCGCGAAAGCCTGCCGTTTTTGTCTGTAAAATAAAGTTCAAGCACCTCCACCCTCTTTTCCCGCATACGCATCTTAACGAAGTCGAATATGTCGCCCCTGCACGAAAATACGGTAAAACTGTCTGCATTGTTGCCCTTTTCCACGCACTTGCCCAGACACATAAGATACAGAGCCACCTGTTCGCCGACGCCCGGCACGGAAACCAGCTCGTCATAGCTTGCCGAGAGCACCGCGCCTATGCCGGGGAAGCGGCTTAACAGCTCGTGGGCTATGGGATTTGTGTTTTTGCGCGGGTATGCGTTGAAAAGCAGCATTTCAAGAATTTCGTGCTCGAACAGGTTGTCGCCGTTTTTCAGCTTTTCATAGAGCCTGCGCCTGTGACCTTCGTGCAATTTTTCCTCCCAGAAAAACAAAATGTGGTGCAAATTTATTGTAACATAAAATTAAAAAAGTGTATAATAAATTTACGCCGCGGGCAAAATTTTTGGGCGCGCGGCGCAATATTTTTCAGGGAGCGGGGGAAAAGCAACCCCGCATACGGTTTTTTGCAATATGTCAGCATACATCGACGACATCAAAAAGAAAATTTCGCAGATAGTGCGCTTCCCCTCTTACCAGCAGCCCGCAGAAAGCGGCAAACCCTTCGGCGCGCCCGCGGCAGAGGCGCTCACTTACTTTTTAAGCCTTGCGAAGGGTATGGGATTTGAAACGCACAACTACGACAACTACGCAGGCGACGTTATATTCGGCGAGGGCGAAGAGTTCGCCGTGCTCGCCCACCTCGACGTCGTTCCCGCGGGCAGCGGCTGGACGCACGAGCCGTTCGGCGGGGAGATAGACAACGAAAACGCGCGCATTTGGGGCAGGGGCACTATGGACGACAAGGGCCCCGCGATAATAATGCTGTATTGCCTTAAAGCGCTCAAAGACGAGGGCTTTGTGCCCTCGCGCAAAATAAAACTGATAGTCGGCTGCAACGAAGAGACGGGCTGGGCGTGTATGGAACACTATAAAAAAGTTGCGCATATGCCCGAAGAGGGAATTTCGCCAGACGCCGATTTCCCCGTAATTTACGCCGAAAAAGGCATACTGCACCTTAAATTAAAGTTCACCGTAAAGGGCGCGAAGTTTGCCGAGCTCAAAGGCGGCGAGCGCGCGAATATGGTGTGCGATTTATGCACGGCCTCGGCAGACGGCTCGTTCGGCGACCCCGCGGCATACGGGCTTGCGCTCGAAGGCGGCAAGGTAATCTCGCGCGGCAAGTCGGCGCACGGCTCTACCCCCGACGAGGGCGTGAACGCCATAGAGCCTATGCTGCGCTACCTCAAACTGGACGGCATAGCCGACCTTCTGTTCAAAGAAAAGCTGGGGCTCAAAGGCCTGAAAGACGAAACGGGCGAACTCACACTCTCGCCCGACGTGATAAAGAGCTGCGGCGACGAAGTGTTCATCACCTGCGACATACGCTATCCAGCCACTATGGACGAACAGGACATACTCTCTGTCGTAAGCGGCTGCGGCATACCCTACGAAATTACCAACTCGCAGGCGCCGCTCTACGGCGAAAAGGACGGGTTCCTTATAAAGACGCTGTGTTCGGTATACAACGAGGTGTGCGGAACGGATATACAGCCGATTGCGATAGGAGGCGGCACGTATGCCAGGGCATTGAAGCGCGGCGCGGCGTTCGGCCCCGAGGAGGCGGGCGAAGAGAGCACCATTCACCAGGCAAACGAATATATCACGTTTGAAAAGATAGAAAAGTGCTTCAAGATATACAAACTGGCGCTGGAAAGGCTTACGAAGTAAGATTTGAATAATCTGATTTATGAAGTATGCCCTGCGCCGCGCAGAAAGGCGCGGCGCAGGGCATATTAAAAATATGGAGTACTTTTTGCAAAACACGCAGATAAAGTTTTGACAAAACGGCAAAAATGTGGTATATTGTGTAAGTCTTTTGCGGAACAAGCAAAAGGGGCGCGCATACGTGAGCTGTTGCGCGGAAATATCTGTTTGATGCAGATGTACCCAAGTGGCTCAAGGGGCTCCCCTGCTAAGGGAGTAGTGCGGGAAACTGCAGCGTGAGTTCAAATCTCACCATCTGCGCCAAAAACAGGCGGAAAGGTATCAACCTTTCCGCCTGTTTTTGGTTGTGTATTATTATTTGATGAGATTTGAGGGTGGAGGTGCGAGTGGGAACGAGCAGTTTGCGTTGAAAAATATAAAAACAGCGATGTATTTTACGCAAACCGAACAGCGGACATCCGCTGTTCGCCGGGGCGCGTCCGCCAAAGGCGCAAATCTCACCATCTGCGCCAAATATTTCACAAAAATTCCGTGCAGGCCGCTGCACGGAATTTTTCGTGATTTGTAGGGGCCATCTCGCGCGGCGGGCGGTGTATAAACCGCCGCGCTCGGTCACCGCTCG
>URMT01000094.1 GCA_900549005.1 uncultured Eubacteriales bacterium
CATATGCCCGCCGCCGTAATTTTTACGTCGCTGTGCGATACGGGCTGCAAGCGGCGGTGATATGGCGGAATAAAATTCATACGGCGCAACTTTGGCAAAACAAAGGCCGCGCGGGCATCCGCGCGGCCTTTTCTATGTTCCTTGTGTGTTACTTATGCGCTTCTCATATGTTCCGAATTAAAATAAACCGTAATGCGGTTTGTATTAAATTTTCATCTGCGGTTTGCGGCGTACATTGTATGCCGTTCGTGTTAAAAATTTTACCGTTCGTAGGGGCGTATGCGCGTAAATTTAAAAAACATACCGTTCGTCGTGCTTTCCTTGTCATAAAAAATCTTTGAGATAAAATGTAGTTGTCGGCAGGGCGTTTTTTATTGTCACGGGCAGTGGCGCCGCGTAGTGCGTTTTGCGTCGTTTTGCACCGTCTGAGCGGCATTGCCCTGCATATATGCCGCAACTATTGCAGCGCATTTGTGCAATATGCACTTATATAAATTACGGTGTTGCAATTTTTGAAAAGTATGCTATAATCTTTTTGTAAATACGTCCGATGTGCATAAGCGGCCGGCGGATTGCTCCGCTGACGGCGGATTTTGCATTTTTCGGGCAAGCGGGAGGGCGCTATGTTCAGAGCGGCGATAGTGGAAGACAGTGACAGCGACAGGGAGCTGCTGGAATCTTATCTTGAAAAATCCGGCGGTTTTATCGTCAGCAAGTTTTCTTCCGCGGTAGATTTTCTTACGGGTTACCAGCCTGTGTACGACCTCGTGTTTATGGACATAGATATGCCCTACCTCGACGGAATGTCCGCCGCGCACAAACTGCGCGAGCTTGACGAAAATGTGTGCCTGGTGTTCGTGACCAACCTTGCCCGTCTCGCCGTGCAGGGTTACGAGGTCGCCGCATACGACTTTATCGTAAAGCCCGTATCTTACGAAGACTTCACAGGCAAAATGCCGCGCATAGTAAAGCGGCTTGAAAGCCTTGCGCGCGGCAGAACGCTGCTCGTACATTCGGGCACCGACATAATGCGGATAGCCGTTGACGACATAATGTACGTAGAGGTGATGAGCCATAAGCTCGTGTATCACCTCGTGCGCAAAAACATAGTTTCGTATGGCACGCTCAAAAAGGTGGAGGAAGAGCTTGCCGACCCCTGCTTTGTGCGGTGCAACAAATGTTACCTTGTAAACCTGCGCTATGTGACGGCGATAGAGGAAAACCACGCGGTGGTGGGCGGCGAAAAACTGCTCATAAGCTATCCGCGCCGCACCGAATTCACAAAGGCGCTCACTGACTATCTCTGCGGATAAATTCTGCGGCAGAAACGGGGTGTTATGGAATATTTTGCTTTTTACAAACCGCTGTTTATGGTGCAGCTTCTTGTGGCGGGCTTTCTGTTCTGTTGCAGGCTGCCCCGCCGCAGTCTGTTCTGGCTGCGGTATACCGCTTCGGCGGCGGCGTGCATAGCGCTCTCTGTGCTGATAATGTGGACGCCCGAAAACGCCCTCGGGCTGTGCGCGGTCTTTCTGGCATTATTCGTGGTTACGCTGCTTGCGGCATTTTTCTGCTACGAAGTGCCTTTCGGCAGCCTTCTGATGTGTATGACCTGCGCATACGTTATGCAGCATTTTGCCTACTGCCTTTCAAACTGCGTTCTCATAATATGCGGCCTTAATTCCGATATCTACGGCATATATACCGACGAAGTCATAATTCAGGAATATTTCAACATACTCGACGTATTCGGCTACATAATCTCGTTTGTAATCTATTATCTCACTTACTGGCTCTTTTATCTGTTCTTTGTGCGGAGAATAAAGAGGGGAGTGGCTCCCAGGCTTAAAAACCGTTCCCTTCTGCCCGTCTGCGTATGCGCGCTCGTTCTTTCGATAGCGATAAACGCGGTGTTCGTATATGCCGCAACCGATTACTATCTGATACTTTTAATGAACCTGTATAACGGTGCGTGCTGTCTGTTCATCATATACGTAATGTTCAGTATGCTCAAAAAATCTGATATGCAGCACGAGCTCGACTCTGTGACGCATATGCTCGCCTGCGCGGAAAAGCAATACGAAGTCAGCAAGAAATCTGTCGAGCTGGTCAACATCAAGTGCCACGATTTAAAACAGCAGATACGCACCATAGGCAAGGCCAAGCTGATAAGCGACGACGCCATATCTGAAATATACGACGCCGTGTCGGTATACGACAGCGGAATGGACACGGGCAACGGCCCGCTCGACATCATACTCACCGAAAAGAGCCTTGCCTGCCGCAAAAACGGCATAAAGATAGAGTGTATGGCAGACGGCTCGCTCCTTTCCTTCCTCACCGAAGGGGAGATATACAGTATGTTCGGCAACGCCATAGACAATGCCGCGCGCGCCGTAAGCGAGGTGCAGGACGCACCCAGGACGATAGGCCTTACCGTGCGCAAAATCAAGTCTTTTCTCACCGTGCAGGTGCGCAACCGCTATTCGGGCGAAATAAAAACAGGCAAAAACGGATTGCCCGTCACCACCAAATCCGACGCCGAAAACCACGGGCTTGGGCTTAAAAGCATACGCTACATAGCCGAAAAATACGGCGGAAGGATGTCTGTGCGCACCGAAGGCGGTATGTTTTATCTGAATATCATATTTCCGCTCAAAAACAATCCGCGTCAATAAGTTTACGCTTTAAAATCTAAGTTCGCGTTGAACGTATTGAAAAAATTTTTTTCTGTCTTATAGTTGTCTTGCAGGCGCCCAAAAGGCGCAAAATCAAGATAAGGAGCAAATGAGACATGAAAATGAGCAATGAAAAGTTTCGCGTCATCGTTCTGCCAATCGTGGCGATAATAGTCGTCCTTATGATTGTGCTCTCGATGGCCGCGAACACCTATTCGGCACAGCTCGATATGGCTCTCGGCCGCGGACAGCGCCACGTTGTGGACGCGGACAACATATCGGAAGAAGCTACCGAATATTACGACGTGATGTTCCCCAATCCCGATGCGGGCAAACTCCAAAATGAGGACCCTCCCACGGCGATAGAGGAACAGTCGCGCAACCACGCCGCAGAAACGGCGCTTAAAGTTGCGGAAGAGGGCGTAACGCTTTTGAAGAACGACGGCGTGCTGCCCCTCGCCAAAAACAGCAAAGTCACCCCGTTCGGCTACCGCTACATCGAGCCCGTGTGGGGCGGTTCCGGCTCTGCCGCCACGAATATGAATTTCGACTACGTAGAGACGGCGGAAGAGGCGCTTGCCCGCAACTTCACGGTGAACTCCACCGTTGTTGAAAAGATGAAGGCGGCTACGCCGATAGAGATGCAGGGCGACCTTTCGGCTGCGCCCTCTACGGCTACGTGGAGCAACGAAGGCTCCACAAATATGTCTATCTTTGAATACGATTCCTCGATATATTCTGGCACCGAAAGCTCGTGCGCGGGTACCGTGGGCATAGTGTTCATAGGCAGGCTCGGCCTCGAAGGCAACGATATGTGGGCGTTCCCCTATCAGAACGGCGTGGCGCAGCATAGCTTGCAGCTCACCACTCACGAAAAAGAGATGATACAGTTCGCCAAGACCAACTGCGACAAGGTTGTTGTTATATGCAACTTCTCGAACGTGGTAGAGATGGGCGAGCTTGAAAAAGACAGCGGCATAGACGCAATCGTATGGATAGGCAACCCCGGCGCCAAGGGACTTCAAGCTATGAGCGAAGTGCTCGTGGGCGACATAAATCCCTCGGGCAGAACGGTTGACGTATGGGTTGCAGACCACACCGCAGACCCTTCGTACGTAAACGTAATGAACGGCACTTACGGCAATTCCGACCTGATATCGAAGAACTATTACGAGTACGAAGAGGGCATATATATGGGCTACCGCTATTACGAAACGGCGGCGGCAGAAGCTGCGGCAGGCAATTATGCGGGCTTCGACTATGACGAGCAGGTGGTCTATCCCTTCGGTTACGGCCTGCACTACGACAACGATAAAATCAGCCAGGAACTCACCGAAGTTGCCCTTTACGGCAACACCCTCCGCGTTTCGGGCACCATAATAAACGAATCTTCGCGCAGCGTCAAAGAGACCGTTCAGCTCTATGTGGAAGCTCCCTACTACGAGGAAGGCAGCGGCATAGAGAAGGCCTCGAAGGTGCTTATCGATTTCGGCAAGTACGAAGTGGGCGCGGGCGACACTTACGATTTCACCTTCACCGTTCCCATCGAAGAATTTGCCTCTTACGACGACAACTGCTACTATTCCGAGAGCGGCAGCTACGTAATAGAGGAGGGCGAATACGTCCTTCACCTCGGCAAGAACTCGCACGAGGACTGGGACAGCGCAAAATTTGAAATAGAGGGCACCAGGGCATACGTTGACGAAGGCGTGAAGAACGGTGCCGAAGCCGTAGGAAAGCGTTCTTCCGACGGTATAGAGGCAGTCAACCAGTTCGACGACGTAAACAAGTACATCGACGACGAATATATGACCGTTATGTCGAGGAGCGATTTTGCGGGCACATATCCCAAGGCTCCCGAACTCGACAAAACGGCTCCCGATTACGTGGTGGAAGCCAACGCGGCATACGACAGCAAGAACGACCCCGTATCGGGCGTTGCCAACCCCGACGCTATCCTTTATAAGTCCGAAAAGCCTACGTCGGGCGCAGATAACGGACTTACGCTCAGCTCGCTCCGCGGCCTTGCATACGACGACCCTATGTGGGACGAACTTCTCGACCAGATAGATTTCAGCGATGAAGAAGCCATAAGCGCGCTGATAACTTACGGTCTGTATATGACGCAGCCGCTCGACGATATCGGCCTCGTTCAGACGGGCGATAACGACGGCCCTCTCGGACTTACGGCAACGTGGTCGGGCACGGTAGGTCACGTCGTTGCCTGCGCGTGGACTTCGGCGCCCCTCACGGCGGCTACGTGGAACACCGACCTCGTATACGAAATGGGTCTTGCCATCGGGCAGGAAGGCCTTACCAACGGCATACACGGCTGGTACGCCCCTGCCGTAAACCTTCACCGCAGCCCCTTCGGCGGACGCAACTTCGAATATTATTCGGAAGACCCCTTAATTTCCGGCAAGATAGGCGCGGCAATGGTATCGGGCGCACGCCAGAACGGCCTGTTTGCGCACATCAAACACTTTGCGCTCAACGAAATGGACCACGCCCGCGGCAACATTCAGGTGTATGCAACCGAGCAGTCTATGCGCGAAATGTATCTGCGCGGCTTTGAAATAGCCACCAAGGAAGCGGAATGCACCATTCAGGTTTACGACGGCGAAACGGGCGGACAGAAGACGGTAGAGTTGAAGGCGGCGGGCGCATATATGACCTCGATGACCTTCATAGGCCCTAAGTTCAGCGGCGCAAGCTATGAGCTGCTCACAACCCTTCTCCGCAACGAATGGGGCTTCGAAGGCTTCGTAATAACAGACTTCACCAGCGGCGACAACAAGAGCAAGGACTGCGGCTACAAGGTGGGCAACGACCTGTGGATGGGTATGCGCACCACGGCATTGAACGACCTCGATACCGCCACCGCACAGTGGGCGGCAAGAAACGCCATAAAGAATATAGCTTACACCATAGTCAACAGCTCGGCATACAACGGAATAGCGCCCGGTTCGTACGCTTATTACGATATGTCGCCTTGGAGAATAGGTCTTATCGTGTTTGACGTGATTGCCGGCGTTATCGCGGCGGCAGGCGTGGCCTGGGTAGTGCTTCGCACCGTCGATGAAAAACGCCATCCCGAAAAGTACAGAAAGGGAGGTGACGATAATGAATAAATTGCTTAAAGACAGGGGAATAGGCGACCTTTTGAATATAATCGCCTTTGCCGCGGGAATTGTGGGTCTGATATGCTATATCGTATCCGCGGAAGATAAGTCGGGGATGACCGAAACGTTCGTCTCTGCAATGGTATACGTTCCCTTAATCATAGCGCTGGTTATAAACGTTGCGGCGGTGTTTGTGCGCAACAGTCTTGTAAAAATAGGCGCCTTTGCGGTATACTTCTTTGCGTTTGCGGCGTGGTGCTACACGCAGGGCGGCTATATAGTGAACGTATTTATGGGCATAGACGGCAACGTGTTCAGCTTTGCCTACATACTTACGGTGATTTGCCTTCTGGCGTGCGCGGTTCTGTGCGTGGTTGCGGCGGTTTTCACCGGAAGGAAGAAAAAGAGCGCGGAAGTCGAATAAAAACATGAGGCTTCGTTCGGGGGGCGGACTTTTGTCCGCCCCCTATTCTTTGCCCTGACATACGGATTAAACAGGCGAATGCCGCATTTTGCCGCGATTTGTCAGCGGAATGAATCGGACGGAACGAATCGGGCGGCTGCAAATGCCCGTTTGCTCTTGCAGTTTGGCGCGGCGTGTGATATACTCTTGTTGTGCGTGGCGCCCGTAAATCGGCCCGCGCGGGCCG
>URMT01000095.1 GCA_900549005.1 uncultured Eubacteriales bacterium
TTTGTCTTGGTCTGACCCTCGAACTCCACGTTGTTCATCTGGACGGTCAAAACGGCGGTGAGCCCCTCCTTTATGTCGTCCACGATAAAGGGCGCGTCCTTAGCCTTCAAAATGCCGTTGGAACGGGCATAGTCGTTGACCGATTTCAAAAGTCCGTTGCGAAATCCCGTCTCGTGATAGCCGCCCTCGACGGTGGAGATGTTGTTGACGAAGGAGTATAAACTTTCGGTCTCTTCCTTGGTGTGGCAGATGGCGAACTCCACCTTTACTTTGCCCGTGGGAAAGCCCTTTACGGTGATATCTTTGACCGCCGAATAATAGAGCGGATTCTGATAGGCCTTTGCCTTGTCGGCATTAAGATAGTTTACGAAGTCCACAAGGCCGCCGTCGTATTTGTAGCTTACCGGCTCCCTTGCGGGCAGCTTTTCCTTTACCTCTTCGCCGTCCTCGCCCGCAGTTGTGCGATATAAAACGCGCTCGTCCTCAAAATTTATGCGCACGCCCTTGTTTAAAAAGGCGAGCTCTTTTAAGCGCTTCGATATAGTATCGTAGTTCCATTCAACCGTTTCAAAAACCCTGTCGTCGGGCATAAACCGCACGAAGGTGCCGCGCACGCCCGCCTTGGCGCCCGTATCCTTCAAGGGACCTTCGGGCACGCCGCACAGCCACTTTTTGTTCTTTGCGTCGTACGACGAGGAAAAGCGCATTGTGTATACCTTGCCGCGGCACACTTCGACTTCCAGCCAGCGCGAGAGCGCGTTGGTGACCGAGGCGCCCACGCCGTGCAGTCCGCCCGAAAAGGCGTAGTTGCCCTCGTCGAACTTGCCGCCCGCGTGCAGTTTGGTGAAAATGAGCTCCACGCCCGAGATGCCCGCCTTTTTGTTTATATCGGTGGGCATACCCCTGCCGTTGTCGCGCACCGAGGCCGAGCCGTCTTTCCAGAGTTTTACGGTAATTTCGTCCGCGTAGCCGTTGGCGGCCTCGTCGATGGCGTTGTCTACAATTTCCCAGAGGATATGATGCAGTCCCCTCGCGCCCGTAGAACCGATATACATACCGGGGCGGACGCGCACCGCCTCTAACCCTTCGAGTATTTTAAGGTCGTCGGCATCGTAGCCGCTGCTCTTTTTTACTGCCATTTTCCTTTCACTTCTCCGCTATGTACAAAATTGACACAAAATGTTATTATCTCCTATTATTATACCATATCTTGTGGTCAATTGCAAGGCGTAAAACAAATTTGCGGACAATATTATTGAAAAACAGGGCAGCTCAAAGTATAAAGTTTATACTCCGCAACCATCATCCTGACCGAGAAACGCACACACCGGTTGTCATTTCGACTAAGGGAGCAGCCCGCACGGAGAAATCTCTTGTCTGATAATTTTTTTGAGATTTTTCGACTGCGCTCGAAATGACATTGGGGGGGGCTTGCGCTTAGTCGAAATGACAAAGCACTGAAAGAGTAAAAACGGCATAAAAAATTCCCGTGCCGTGCGGCACGGGAATAATGCTTTTTAATTTTTGACGGTCTTCGTACTGCTGCGCTTTACTTCTTGTTTATCTTCTTTCTTGCAGACACGCGCTTTACCGCCTTATCGTCTATCTGGTCGATATCGCCCTTATCCTTGGGCTTTATGACTACTAGCAGAATGATGCCGATGAGGGCAGCGCCCGCAACGCAAAGGAGCACTACCGAAGCAACGTTGTTTTGCAGCCAGTCGCTCTCGCCGTATAAAGGTTCGGCGGCGGCAGACGCGCTTATCGCCATATAGCTGGTCAGCGCCGTGGTCTGGTATACGTTGTCAACGGCCTCCATCCTTATTACATAGAATGCGTTGTCGTCCTGGGGAACGAAGTCGAGCGAATCGGGGTCCCACGCATATTCGGAATAGCGCTCGTAATCCGCGTCGGTCTCTTCAAGCGAATCGAGGGCGGGAATGCTTTCGAAGTATTCCCTGGTGTCGGGATTGGTGAACAGCTCTTCTACCCTGCTTATGAAGTCGGAGTAGGTAAGGCGTTCCTGAGTGTCTTCAAAGTATGCGCCCCTGTTGAACAGGTAGAGCGTGTAAGACGTGGAGTACTTATCGGAAAGGCCCGTTATGTCGAAATCGGGAGCCGAATATTCGGTGCCCACAAAGCCTATCTCCTGGCCCTTGGGGGCGGTGACGGAGAGACCCGCATAGTTTACGCTGAATTCGTATACGGGAATCTTGCCGTTGAGGTCGCTGTTTATGGAATCTTCGAGGAAGGCCGTAAGGTCGCCTGTGGTAAATTCAACCAGCACGGGCTGATTGTTTTCGTCGCAAATTATGTTGCCTTCGTCGTCGCGGTCGATATAATACATATCGTTGCCTGCGGCGTCGGTAACATAGATTACAAACCTGTAAAGTCCGTCGTATTGAAGCTCTATCGAAAGTTCGTTATACGAAAGGTTGGTGGAAGAGCTTACCTCGGTCTCTCTGCTTATATAATATACGGAAAAGCTGAGGTCGCGGTAGGAAGTTACGTTGTCGGAAACAAAGCCTTCGTAGCTGGGCAGGTAGAAATAGTTGCCGTCGCCCGCCGTGGCGTTCTGTTCTGTAAGAGCCTCGTCAACCAAATCCTGGTAGCTGAGTTCGTTGACCTCGCTTTCCGCATAGCCTACGCCCTTGGCGTCGGTAGTGGCCATAATGAAGTCGTAAGACTGTCCGTCGCCCCCTTCCACCGTATAGCGGAACTCTTCGGGAACGTACCATTCAAGGAAAACTTCGTCAGAGATATTGCCCGTCGCGGTGCTGTCCTGCACAGACAGGTATACCTTTACGAGGCACTGCGCCGTGAAATCGGTATTGCCTGAATTGTCGGGTTCGTAGGCGTCGTCGCCGCGGATGACGGGCGAAGCCTGGCTGCCCGAAACGGAAGTGAAATGCCCGTCTTCGGTATTGTTGAGGTCGCCGCCTTCAACGTACGAATTTTTAAGCACGTAGTAATTGAGCGTAGACCTGGGGCTGGTTGCAAGCATATCTATTACGGTGTAGTCGATATCAATCGAACGGCCGTACGAGAGCGTGGTCAAATCGCCCGAAAGGCATACCACGGGAGGAGTGTCGTCCTTAACGATGCGGGCGCCCTCTTCGCCGCTCAATTCGAAACTCTGTTCATTGAACGAATAAAGCGCCATTGTGGCAGGGCCGCCCTGCGCGCTGTAAGTTACGGGAATTACCGAAGAACTTGTGGAAGATACGTAGTTTGCGTAGCTGCCGCCCACGTTTGCAAACGTGCCGGTAACGGTGTTGTTTTCCGCGTCGGAAAGGGAAACGCTGTAAGCGCCCTCGTTATAGCTTGTGAATTCAAAGGTCAGCCTCGACGCGTCGAGAGCCGTTCCGCTCTCCTTTATGCTCGTTATTTCCGCTGCGCGGGCGTCTGCTTCTTCGGGAAGGGGTTCGCCTATCTTGGCGTATACCATACCTTCCTCATCTGCGGCGATGAGCGTGACGTAGTTGGAAGTAACGCCGTCTTCGGTCTGCGTATACTGCTGCGACTGGAATCTTACGGTGAAGGTTTCGAAGCCGACGTCCTCAAAGCCGAACTCGGTGGAAAGGAAGCCCTCGCGGTTGCCTGTGAGGTTGCCCTCGTCGTCCTTCACCCCGCTGAACCAGTGGTAGGCAAGGTTCTTTCTGTAAGTCACCGCGCTGTCGTCGTCGGCGAAAGAAAATGCCGTATAATAGCTGCTGCCGACCTGCTGTTCGGTTACGGCAGCCTGGTTGGCTACGTAGAAGTAGTTGCTGCCGGTAAGATTTATGTCTCTTTCTGCGTCGGCAAAAGAAGCGCCCCCCAAAAGAAGAGTCGCCGCAGAGAAAAGCGCCGCGATGAACACGAACGCCAACGTGATTAAAGAAAATTTCCTGTGTCTGGTCATAACCTGCTCCGAAAAGGCTTGGTTTTGTTTTTTATCGAATAACGGGCGCGGCTGCGCCCTGCCCGCGGCGCGTCAGCCGCAGGAAAAACCGTAATTTGCGTGCGCAGACGGCGTTTAAGCCGCCAAGCCCGAAACTTACCGTTTAAGTTTACTATTAAAAAAAGTATTTGTCAAACGCTTTTGTTTGCGCCCGGCAAATACTTTGCAATTTTTCACATTTTTATGCGGTTTTCACGCTTTGACGTCTATGTGAAACAATTTCCACGGCCTTTCGGCAAGCGGAGGTTCGGCAATGAATTTAAGCCGCTCGCCCGTGGTGGGGTGCGGGAAAGAGAGCGAATAGGCCCAAAGCGCCAGCTTGCCCTTTACCGCCGCCGCGCCGCCGTAGCGCATATCGCCGTAGACGGGCGCGTTTATCGCCGCCGTCTGCACCCTTATCTGGTGCGTCCTGCCCGTGTGCAGCTTTATTTCGGCAAGCGAAAGCCCCTCGCACTCTTCAAGTATATTATAGTCGAGCGAGGCGAACTTTGCGCCCTCCTCCGTCTGAGTGCAGACGTATACCATATTGTTTAGCGAGTTTTTGCGCAGATAATTTTCGAGCGTGCCGCTCTTTCTGGAAGGCGAACCGCACAGCACGGCAAGGTACTTCTTTTCAAACCCGCCGCTTTTGAGCTGTTCGGAGAGCCTTGACGCCGCCTTGGATGTCTTTGCGTACACCATAACGCCGCCCGTGGGACGGTCGAGCCTGTGCACGAGCCCCACAAAGGCGTTGCCCGGCTTTGCGTACTTTTCCTTTATATATCTGCCCACGCAGTCAAACAGGTTGTCGTCGCCCGTGGAATCGGGGCAGCAAGCCACGTTCTGCGGCTTCAAAACAACTATTATGTGGTTGTCTTCGTATAAAATCACCAAATCGTCACAAGTCATAAAACACCATCCGTCATTCGTTTGTAAACGGCCTTTTCAGCCCGAAAGAGCGGCACATATGCCGCAATTACTGCCCTTTGAAGGTGGCCAGCCCGGAACAGCCGCAGGGAAGACAGATGCCCTCTTCGGTGGGCAGGCCCAGCTCGTACGCGTCTGTTTCCGCGCCCCTTTCTTTGAGCGCGAGCGTGAGAATATTTTTTATAACCGTGGGCTGTAAACCGGTTGTGTAGCTGTTGACAAGCACGAACAGCGGGTTTTCAGAAAGTACCTGCGCGCACGTTGCAACAAAATCGTACACGTCGTCCTCTATCTTCCAGGTTTCGCCGCCCGGGCCCCTGCCGTAGCTCGGAGGGTCCATTATAATGGCGTCGTAGCGGTTGCCGCGGCGTATTTCCTTTTTTACGAACTTGAAGCAGTCGTCTATTATGTAGCGTATGCCGCTCTCTATGCCCGAAAGGCGCGCATTGCGGCCCGCGCGCTCAACCATTCCCTTTGCCGCGTCTACGTGCGTGACCAGAGCGCCGCTCTTTGCGCAGGCAACCGAGGCACCGCCCGTGTAGGCAAACAGGTTTAAAACCTTAATCTCCCTTTCGGGGAAACGCGCCCTGCGCTCTTCGATTAAAGCGCGCATACCGTCCCAGTTGGCGGCCTGTTCGGGGAAGAGCCCCGTATGTTTGAAGCCCATAGGCTTTACTATAAATTTAAGGTCGCCGTAGCAAATCTGCCATTCTTCGGGCATCGGCTTGCGGAACTGCCAGCCCCCGCCGCCCTTGTTGCTGCGGACGTATACGGCGTTTATATCCTTAAAGGAATACAAATCGCGCGAAGGGCGCCATATTACCTGCGGGTCGGGGCGCAGAAGCACGACTTCGCCCCAGCGTTCCAGCTTCATACCGTCGCCCGTGGCCAATACCTTATAATCTTTCCATTTATCCGCAACTTTCATAGGCGAAATTATACACCAAAACGCACAGATTGTAAAGTAAAAGAGCGCCGGGCGCGCATTGTTTTTGCACGCCTGCACCGTGCCTCTCCCTGTCCGCCGCAGAATTGCGGGCCGATAAATGTGCAAATATAAAATTAAGGCGGCCGCGCGCACAGC
>URMT01000096.1 GCA_900549005.1 uncultured Eubacteriales bacterium
GTTGTTATAGACATTAATAGGTTGGAAAAACTAAGAGGTTCTCCCCCACTGTTAGTTCTAATGAATATGTCGAGTACAGTATCAATATCCTGATTTTCTTCTTGCTTAGCTGATAAAATTATTTTACAGCGTAAATAAAAAAATAAACATTGCTTCGCTGATTACAAAAATAACGGCGCCGCTCACAGTCTGCATTATTACCGCAAACCTGCTCGGCGTGTAATCCATATCGGGATTCCTTTTATGCCAGCGGGAATGCGCCCTGTTGTGCCATTCTGCAATCTTGTACGCAAAACGCATACACAGCACACCGGCAGCACCCAAAACAGCTATGAGCAAAGCAGTCCACCAAAATTCGGACCATTGCACAGCCAGCACAATCGCCTGCACGACTATGGCCGCGAGGGGCGACCACCGTAAGAATATTTTTGAAAAGTTTAGGCATATTCCCTCCGAAAATACTTAAAATTTGTCCGCCGAATATACAAACCAACACAATATGCGGCGCAAAAATTATACCATACTATAATTTTAATATATGTTGCACCGTTTTGCAAGCACTTTATGCTTTACTTTGCGGGCGCGGCGCGGTATATTAGATAAAAAGGTAAAAAAGGTGACGGAATGAACACATACATAGGCGTAGATTTGGGGACTTCGGCGGTAAAACTTCTGCTTGCGGACGAGAACGGCAAGGTGCTTTCCTCCGCGAGCGAGAGCTATCCCGTTTTTTACCCGCACGCAGGTTGGAGCGAGCAGAACCCGAACGACTGGCTGGCCGCCGTGGAGCGCGCAATGCCGCGGCTTTTGCACGGGTTTGACGGTGCGTGCGTAAGGGGCATCAGCTTTGGCGGGCAGATGCACGGTCTGGTGGTGCTTGACGAAAGAGACGAGGTAATCCGCCCGTGCATATTGTGGAACGACGGGCGCACGCAGGCACAGACAGATTGCCTGAACGATAAAGTAAAAGACATTGTAAAGTTTACGGCAAACAGGGCGTTTGCGGGCTTCACCGCGCCCAAAATACTGTGGCTTGAAGAGCACGAACCAGAAAATTTTGCGCGCATATCAAAAATTATGCTGCCCAAGGACTACCTTATATACAAGCTGACAGGGTCATTCGTCACCGACCTTTCAGATGCTTCTGGTACGCTGCTTTTAGACGTGGAAAACCGCAATTGGAGCGGGGATATGCTTGAAATATGCCACGTAAAGCGCGAATGGCTGCCCGAACTTAAAGAGTCGTACGAGGCCGTGGGAGAGCTTAAACGGTGCTATGCCGAAAAGTGGGGACTTGCAAAAGTTACTGTGGCCGCGGGCGCGGGCGACAACGCCGCCGCGGCAACAGGCACGGGCAACGTGAAAGAGGGCGACTGCACCATATCGCTTGGCACGAGCGGCACGGTATTCATTTCGCGCGATAAATTCATCGCCGACGCGGGCGCGCAGTTGCACTCTTTCTGCCACGCCAACGGCAGGTACCACCTTATGGGCTGCATACTTTCGGCGGCGGCGTGCTACGGCTGGTGGACGGGCGTGCTTCAATCGGGCGACAACGCGCGCGAACAGGCAGGCGGCGAAAGATATATGGGCGTGAACAACGTCTACTTTTTGCCCTACCTTATGGGCGAGCGCAGTCCGCACAACGACGTGCACGCAAAGGGCGCGTTCATAGGCCTGCGGCCCGACACCACGCGCACGCAGATGACGGTGGCCGTGCTTGAAGGAGTGGCGTTTGCCCTGCGCGACTGTATTGAGGTTGCAAGGCGGGGCGGAACGGAAATAAAGAGCGCCAGATTGTGCGGCGGCGGGGCGGCAAGCCCGCTGTGGCGAAAGATTATTGCCGACGTGTGCGGCATACCCGTGGAGATTCCCGCCGTGGAGCAGGGTCCCGCCTACGGCGCGGCGATGCTGGCTATGGTAGCCTGCGGCGCATACAAAGACGTGTTCGAGGCGGCGCAAAAGATTGTGCGAGTGAAAGAAACCATTTTGCCCGATGCCGAAACCGCAAAAAAATACGACGAACGCTACACCGTGTTCACGAAGCTCTATCCCGCATTGAAGTCTGTGGAAAGTCTTTTCTGATACAGTTAATTATATGAATCGGGCCGCACATATGCCCGAAACAATGCGAAATTTATATACCGAAAAAACGCCCCGCGGCGGCGCCGCGGGGCGTTTTTATAATCTCTGTAATCCAATATTCAACCCATTCCTTTACCGATAAAAGCCAAGGCGGGCGCACGCTTATTTTTTATCGAACTCGCCTGATTCTATGCGGCGGTAAAGGCCGTTGACCTTCTGCCTGAATGCTTCGGCAACCTCCTCTTTTTTCGCCGTGCCGAAGTCTGCAAGCGTGCAAGGTTCACCCACCGCAATCAGCCTCTTCTTTTTGTGGTAATAGACGGGGCGCATTGGAATATCTTCGCCATAGGCCTTTTTATACCCCTTGGCAACGAGCACGAAGCCGGGGAAAAAGTTTGTAAGTTCGTCTTTATATCCTTCCTCCGAATTTTCGGGGAATATCATTATGGCGATATCCTGCGCAAGCAGTTCCACGCTCTTTTTCACTGTGCGTGCCAGCCTGCCGTCGGGATATGTAGGCAACAGCTTCATACCCTTATACACGTACTTGGAAAAGAAGGCTTCGAAGAACGCGCGGAAAGAGGCAATCGCCTTGCCCGAACCGTTCTTCTGAATGTACAGCACGTCGCGCAGGTAATGATACCTCTCTTTATAATTCCCGAGCATAGGGCTTGCGCCCCACTTTACGTGGTAGGGCCTGAAAAACATATTGTAAATCATAGGGCCCATCTTGTTTGCGTGGTTGGCAAGATACAGGCAGTGTTCGTCGGGCTCGCCGCCGACAGAAACAACGCGCACCTTTCTTATAAAAATTCTTAAAAGCCCCTTAAAGCACGCAAAGACAGGCTGACGCTTTTTGGGCGGCTGATATTCTATCTGCATTTATTTCCCCTGAAATATTTATATCGTTCTTAACCGCTCAGCCCTTGGCGCTCGAATAGGTGACCTTTTTGCCGTAGCAATAAACCCCTAGCGTGCCCGGGCCGGTGGTGGCGCCGATTATGGGGCCTATACCGGCCGTTATCACCTCGACAGACTTATCGGGCATATTTTCTTCCACCAACTTTTTGAGTTCTTCGGCGGCTTCGGGGCAGTCGGCGTGAACCACGCACACGCGCTGGTGGGGATTTTCGGCATAAGTTTCTTTGAACATCTCTGCAAGGCGGAGCATAGAATTTTTGCGGCCCTTTACCTTTTCGATTGCCACGTTCTGGCCTATCGCGTCGGAGATTATTATGGGCTTAACCTGCAAGAGGCCGCCGAACACCGCGCTGGTTGTGCTTACCCTGCCCGCGCGCTTTAAATAATTGAGGCTTTCTACCGTGGCGAACTGGTTTACTTCCAGCTTGTGCTCTTCGATATAGGCCGCCACCTCCTCTATGCTCTTGCCCTGGGCGCGGAGGTCGGAAGCCGTCATACAAATCATACCGAGTCCCATACAGGCGTTTAGGCTGTCTATGCAGATAATTTTGCCGTCGGGGCGCTCTTTTGCGAGAATGTCGTGCGCCATAAGGCTGCTTTTATAAGAATTTGAAAGCGCCGACGAGCAGGCTATGTACATTACGTCCTTGCCCTCGTCGAGGTATTTTATGAATACGTCCCTGAATTCGTCGGCGGTAATCATAGCCGTCTTTACGCGCACGCCGTCGCGCATCATATCGTAAAACTGCTTGAACGATATCTGCTCCCAGTCCAGGCTGGCGGGGATATCAGTTTCGCCGTAAATTATGCGCATAGGCACATAGTCTATGCCGAACCGTTCGCGCATTTCCTTGTTGAGGTCGCAGCAGGAATCGCTTAAAATTACGAAGTCTTTCATCTTTTACCCTCTTATGTATAAATTTTATTGAAGCGGCGGCGTATTGCCTTACGCGGCGCGCGCACAATATTTTAAATTATTGAAGCACTATTATAAAGTCGTAAACTTTCTGCCCGCCGTCTATTTCGTAATATTCGGCGGAAGGGAAGGCTTTTTCCATCTTTTTGCGGCAGGCGGCACGCTCTTCTTCGCTTACGTCCGCGCCGCAGAATACGATTATAAAGTCGCGGCTGTCGGCGCCGAGGGCTGCCGCAAGCCCTGCCGCCGCGTCCGTTCTGTCTTTTGCGGCGAGCAGAATTTTTTTACCGGATATGCCTATGTAATCGTCCCTGCTTACCGAAACGCCGTTCATATCGGCGTCGCGCACGGCACGCGCAACCATACCGCTTTCGCAGGCGGAAATCTCGCTCTCCATAGCATTGAATATCTCGTCGCCGTCGCCGCAGGTACAGTCGAGCGCAGAGAGCGCCACATAGCCCTCGCCGAAATTGTGCGTGCCAAGCACGCGCACGTGCGAGGTGCGGTACATCGCCGCCGCCTCTTCTGCCGCGACTATTATGTTGGGATTATCGGGAAGCACGAAAATGGTATCGGCATTGGCGGCGTCGAACGCCTGAATGAGCAGTTCTACCGAGGGATTGCCGTGCTTTTCGCCGTCAATCACCACATCGGCGCCAAGTTCGCGGAACGCTTCGCACAGCCCCTTGCCGCCGCAGACGGCAACTACGCCGAAATCTTTCCTTGCGCCCCGCCTTCTGAATTCGGGCGCAGCCGTCTTCTTACCTTCGGCCTCGCTGTGCTGAATGTTCATATTTTCGACTTTGAGCGTTAAAAACTCGCCGAACGACTGGGCAAATTCAAGCACGCGCCAGGGCTCCGTCACGTGGACGTGCGCCTTTACTATGCTGCCCTGCCTGAACGCCACCACGGAGTTGCCGTATTCGTTGAGCCTTTCGCGGAAACCGTCTATCGAAAATTTTTCCAAATCGGTCTTTTTGCGGGTAAGGCGGAGCAAAAATTCGGTGCAATAGCCGAAAGTAAGCTCGCTGTCTTCCGTAAAGAGCGAAATATCGGGCGCGGCAGAAGAAGTTGTTGCCGCAACCTCTTCAATCACGCCGCCGCGGCCGCTGAGAGCGCTTAAAAAGCCGCCTATTATCGCACACAGGCCCGCGCCGCCGCTGTCTACCGTGCCCGCCTCCTTCAATACGGGAAGAAGTTCGGGCGTGAGCTGCAAGGCGCGCTCGGCCTCTGAAAGATAGTCTTTAAAATATGAATCGACGGTAGACGAGCCGTCGGTGCGTTTTTTTGCATAGTCCGAAGCCAGCCGCATTACGGTGAGAATAGTCCCCTCGACGGGGTCTGAAAGCGAGGCATAGGCGTGCTTTACGCCGCCTTCGAACGCCGAAGCTATTTTAAGGGCGTCTGCCCTGACCGCGCCCGAGAGGCCTTCGGCTATTCCTGCGAACATCTGCGAAAGTATTACGCCCGAGTTGCCGCGCGCGCCGAGTAGCATACCCCGTGCCGCCGACTGAGCAACCTCGCCGCAGGATAAGCTCTTTAAAGAGGCCGAAGCCTGAACGCCGCCCGCCATTGTAGACACCATATTGTCGCCCGTATCGCCGTCGGGTATGGGGAACACGTTCAAATCGTTTATCTCGTCCGCGACGGCTTTAAGTCCGTTCAGCCCTCCTGCCAGCATCGATAAAAACTGGTTGCCGTCAATTTCTCTTTCGTTCATATTCTTCCTTAAAAAAATTTTTTTAAGCAAAAAGCGTTTGGGCAGGCGCGAAAGGCAAAAAACGCATTTACGCGGCACAAAAGCGCGCCTGTGCTTCTATAATACTGTAAGGGAATAAAACGACCCAGCCTTTAAACGCGTTTTTTGCGAGCCTTGGAATCAAGGGTATTGCCGCTTCGTCTGTCGCGCCAATTCAACGCAAAATGCGCTGTTTAAAG
>URMT01000097.1 GCA_900549005.1 uncultured Eubacteriales bacterium
AAGCGACGGAATAGCGATTGCTACCGTCAGGTCAATCGCGTCAATGACATAGGGGGCTTTGTTCGTTTCGGGCGTAAGGCGCGATAGCGACGCTACGTTGCGGAGGGCTCCGTTTGGGAAACCGCAAACTAAGTGACCTCAACACATTCCTGTTATTGTCATTTCGACTAAGGGCGCAGCCCGCACGGAGAAATCTCTTGCCCGTCGATTTGTTTTTTGAGATTTCTCCGCTTCACTCACTTCGTTCGTTTCGGTCGAAATGACATATGAATAACATATGGCGGTAAATCAGGTTCGGTCAAAAGCCCAAATGGAATGAGCTTACGCTTTTTTATCTGCGCCCGTGCCGTTTTTGCCGTGCTCTTTTTTGTGCGCGGCAGGTTTGCACGCCCCGCAGTGAGGGCACGCGCCGCAGCTACCGCAGTCGCAGCCGGCGCTTTCGCCCTTTACCTTTTTGTAGATGAGGTAGGCAAGCACGCCGGCTACGGCGACGCCCACCACCACTATCGTCACGATTTCAAAAGCACCCATAAAGGCACCTCCTTGCACAGAAATTGCGCGTTAATTTAAGCATATGTGCCGCCCTTTTTGCGGCGGCACATAAATTATGCCGTGTTAAGCCCTCTTTCTTTTTCCGAGTTTGGGCAGCTTTATTATGCCCTTGTTTTTGAGTATTACCACCGCTGCAAACGCCGCCGCAACCACGAGCCAGATGAACAGCGTCCACCACCACGAGAGTACGGTGTAGCAGATTGCGCCGACGAGGTAACTTGTAACCAGCCAGAAGAGTATCGTCCAGCCGAACTTGCCCTTGGGCAGTTCTGCCTTTGCCGTGGCGCACGCCGCGAAGCAGGGGATTGTTGTCATATTGAACATTATGAAGGCTATCAGCGCGGGCCAGGTTATGCCCGTGTTCTCTATCATAATTATGGCTTCCTGAACGCCGTCTTCGGTGCCTTCGAAGCCGCTTACGAATATGGCGGCGAGAACCGAGAAGGTTGCGATTACGTTTTCCTTGGCGATGAGGCCCGTGATTGCCGCAACGGCGAATACCCAGCCGTATTCATTGAGCTGAGAGCCGAAGCCGAGCGGGGTGAACAGCGGCTGAATGAGCTGGCCCACCGACGCAAGGATTGATTGCTGCATATTGTCGGCGCCGAGGTAGGTCCAGTTCCAGCTGAAAGACTGCAAGAACCAGATGAGCACGGTAGAGGCGAAGATTATGGTGAACGCCTTCTTTACGAAGTGCTTTGTCTTATCCCACAGGTGCAGCATAAGGTTTTTGAACCCGGGCACGTGGTAGGCGGGCAGTTCCATAATAAAGGGCGGAACTTCGCCGCGCATCGTGGTGGCGCGCATAATTATAACCGACACTATTGCGGTGATTATGCCCAGAAGATACATAGAGTAGGTTATCAAATCTACGTTCGAAAAGCCCACCATATTGCATATGCCGCCCGCAATCGCCGTGAGTATGGGCAGTTTTGCGCCGCAGCTGAAAAAGGGAATTACCCTTATGGTTGCCGTGCGCTCCTTTTCGTCTGCCAGCGTGCGGGTGTTAATCATTGCGGGGAGAGAGCAGCCGAAGCCCATTATCATAGGCATAAACGCCCTGCCCGAAAGGCCGAAGCGGCGGAAAATTCTGTCCAGAATGAACGCCACGCGCGCCATATAGCCCGTATCTTCGAGTATGGAGAAGAACAGAAACAGCGTGAGTATCTGCGGCAGGAAGCCCAGAACGGCCGTAATGCCGCCCACGATGCCGTCGTTTATCAGGCTCGCGGCCCATTCGGCGGCGCCCGCGGCCTCCACGCCCAGGCCTATGCCGTATACGATGTAGTTGAGTACCAGATTTAAAAGATTGGTGAGTATTACGCCCGGCGAGAACACCGCCCCGTCGTAAAAGCACGCCGCAAGCGCTATTCCGAAGTTGGAATAAATTTCTGAATCGCCCAGCGTGGCGCCGTGGCCGAGGTCGGCCATCGTGGGCAGGGGATTACCCGCCGCCGTGGCGATTGCGTTTATGTAGAACAAATCCTCCGAGAAGGTGAGGTGGAACACGAAGAAGAGTATTACTATGAATATGGGAATACTCCAAATCTTATGCGTGAGCACCCTGTCGGCCCTGTCAGAGACGGTCATATTCGGGTCTGCGGGCCTTCTGTTTTTGAAGAACCCGCCCCTCTTCGCCTCTGCGGGCCTTACTCCCTTCTGCTTGGCGGTGGAGAAGTTTGCCGAGATATATTTATACCTCTCGTCGGCAACTTTGGCTTCAAGGTCGTCGCCGTATTTATTCTGTATGCCTGCAAGTACGGCGCGCGCCTCTTTGCTGCCCGTTTCAAGCTCGTCGCCCTCGATGAGCTTCATTGCGTGGAACACGGGCGAGGTCACCCCGTCAAGCGAAGATAAATACCTCTCCGCTTCGGCAAGGGGGCCCGAGAGCGCCTCGCGCACGCACGTTTCGCCCTTTCTGGTGCGCGGCATCTCTTCCGCGCGCCTCATAAGCTCCTTTATGCCCGTCTCTTTGAGCGCCGAAACGGGAACGACGGGCACGCCTATCCTGCTTTCGAGGGTGGCCGCGTCCACCATATCGCCCGATTTTTCAACCGCGTCCATCATATTGAGCGCGATTATCACGGGTACGTCCATCTCCAACAGCTGGGTGGTGAGGTAGAGGTTGCGTTCTAAATTGGTGGCGTCGACTATGTTGATTATGCCGTCGGGATGCTCGTTTAAAATAAAGTTGCGCGCAATCACCTCTTCGGGTGTGTAGGGCGAGAGCGAGTAAATGCCGGGCAAGTCTACTATTGCCACGTGCTCTTTGCCGCCCTTGTATACGCCCTCCCTCTTATCGACCGTGACGCCCGGCCAGTTGCCTACGTGCGCGGTAGAGCCCGTGAGGGCGTTGAACAGCGTGGTTTTGCCGCTGTTGGGGTTGCCTGCGAGTGCGAAAGTTCTCATTTTGCCGCCTCCGTCTGAACACACTGTGCCTCCGCCTTCCTCAGCGTGAGCTGATAGCCGCGCAAGGTCACTTCGATGGGGTCGCCGAGGGGGGCCTTTTTTACGAGAGTCACTTCCGCACCCGGCGTGACGCCCATATCGAACAGTCTCCTTCTGACCCTGCCTTCGCCCGAGACGGCCGTTATCGTGCCGCGCTCGCCTACGGCGAAATTGCAAAGTAATTTCATTATCTCCTCCGTCCGCGCAGGGAAAGTTGCCGTTTTGAAGATACTTTTCTGCGCGAAAAAATTTATATAGCCTTAGCGCACAAAACTTTGCACCGTTTGCGGCGCAAGGCGCGCTTAAACTCTGACGTTTGTTGCGGCCGCGGACTATGCCACGGCGACTATGATTTTGGAGGCAAGGCCCCTGTCGAGGCACAGCCTGCCCTCTTTGACGAGCAGTATGACGTTGCCGCCGTCGGAAGCGAGCACGGTCACGCGCGAACCCGCCACAATTCCAAGTTCAAAAAGGTGCTTTTTTACCTTATCTTCTGCACCTATTTTTTTGACCTCCACCGCCACGTTCGGCGGCGCTATCGAAAGAGGCATTGCAAAAACTCCTTGCTGTTCAGACGGTAAATATCCCCGCATACAGAGTATATGCGCCGTCCGAAGCGTTTAAAACTTAACCTTGGTTTATTAACAAAGTTTATTATAACGGCACTTTGCGCGTTTGTCAACTAAAAATTAACCATAGCTAATATTTTTGCAAAAAAATTATTTGCGAGCGCGGAAAGATGTTTTTTTGCGGCAAAAAAGAGCGGCCGCGCAAAAGGCGGCACAGGCAAAAGGGCGGAAAATACAAATGGCGGGAAATAAAAAAAGCCCGCGCGCGGCTTTTTACTTTAAGCCGCGCGCGGGCGCAAACGACAGTATTAAATTAAAGGTGCGGCATATCGGGCCGCATTAAATAAGGCATATTGCGGGGGCAATGCCCGCCGCGGCCTGCCTCAGCCCTTGCCGTTATTTTCGATGTAGCGCAGAATTGCCGAGTATGTTTCTGGCGAAATTATATGCTCCATCTCGCAGGCGTCGGCATCGGCGGCCTCTTCCGAAACCCCCAGCAGTTTTAAAAAGGCGCGTATGGTGCAATGCCTGCCGTACACGCTTTCGGCATACTTCCTGCCGCTTTCGGTGAGGTGGATGTGCATACCGTCGGTCTCTACATAGCCCTGCGCAATCAGAATTTTTATGGCCTTCTGCACCGCCGGCTGAGATACGCCCACCGCCCTTGCAACGTCTATGCGATGGACGGCCTCCTGCTTTTTTGAAAGAAGCAGTATTGTTTCCAGATAGTCTTCGCCAGACTGGTTGTGCTTCATCTCGCCCTCCGCAGCGCGGCAATGCCGCGCCATAGTAACTGTGCCGTATTATACCACACTTTATATGTACTGTCAAGGTGAGGGGGCAAAGCGCACATTGCGCTCCCCTACGGTTCACTCTGCTCGAAATGACAATTATTATAAAAAAATTTACGTCTAAACAAATACCGTGCGCAAGCAGGGCTTCACGCCCATCAACCCTTGGAGATGCGAGCAGTACAAGAAGCGCGAGCATTTACGACGGGGAGTTTACTTTGGCGTAAATGACCCCGAGAAAAGCGCAGCGCGACACAGTAATGCGAAGCATATACAAGGGAAAGCGGTGCAGATACGTTGTTTTTAGCTCACTCCGCCAGCTGGTTCTCCCTCTCTGCCACAGTCAACGCCTCCACCATCTGGTCGATATCGCCCTGCATAAAGGTTTCGATTGAATACAGCGAGAGCCCTATGCGGTGGTCGGTTACCCTGCCCTGCGGGAAGTTATAGGTGCGGATTCGCTCGCTCCTGTCGCCCGTGCCCACAAGGCTTTTGCGCTTTTTATCGTACTCGCTGCGGTTCTGCGAATTATAATAGTCGTAAAGGCGCGAACGGAGCACTTTGAAAGCCTTGTCTTTATTTTTGAGCTGACTGCGCTCGTCCTGACAGGTTACGACTATGCCCGTGGGAAAGTGGGTGATTCTTATCGCCGTTTCGGTTTTATTTACCTTCTGTCCGCCCGCGCCCGAGGAGCGGTAAACGTCTACCCTTATGTCCTCGTCGCGTATTTCCACATCGACGTCCTCGGCTTCGGGGAGTACGGCGACGGTCGCCGTGGAGGTATGCACCCTGCCCTGCGACTCCGTTTCGGGCACGCGCTGCACGCGGTGCACGCCGCTTTCGAACTTCAAAAGTTTGTAGGCGCCCTTGCCGCTCACGTTAAACACAACTTCCTTAACGCCGCCAAGCTCGGTTTCAGAAAGGTCAACAACCTCCGTCTTTAAGCGATGCTTTTCGCAGTAACCGAGGTACATTCTGTAAAGTTCTGCGGCGAACAGAGCCGCCTCGTCGCCGCCCGCGCCGCCGCGGATTTCGACTATACAGTTCCTTTCGTCGTTCTTGTCCTTGGGAAGGAGCAGAACTTTCAGCTCGCCCTCGATGGTTTGAAGCTGTTTTTTGAGCGACTGCTCCTCTTCCGAAAGGAGTATGCGCATTTCTGGGTCGGACTCGTCTTTGAGCGCGGCGACAGTATCGGCAAGGCGGCGGGCCGCCTCCTTATACTCGGCATACTTTTCGGCAGTTTCAGAAATCTCCGCCTGCTCCTTTGCAAGCGAAGTCCAGACGGAGCTGTCGGCAATGACGGCGGGGTCTGCCATCTTCTGCGAAAGCTGCTGATATTTGCAGTAAATTTCGTCTAACTTTTCAAAAAAAACCATAATAAAAAAATACCGTTATTCAAGTAATTATTTGCCGATTGGGGCGGCAATATGCCGCAAATAACGCAGTATATTATAGAAAATTCAAAGCGGCGGCGC
>URMT01000098.1 GCA_900549005.1 uncultured Eubacteriales bacterium
TTGCCGCGATATCCCCGCTTTAAATCAGGTTCGTATTAATCCCTTACAGTATAACATAAACGGAGCGTTTAATCAAGAATAAAAATGCTTATCCTGCGGACAGCAGCAGTAAAAATCGGTGCGAACTTACCCCCGCCGCATTGATTGCATACCATCACGAGTATAATTGTAAACGGCAAATATAAATTGTATGTAAACAATTGCTTGCAACTAAAAAATAACGAAAAAAATATGGCGGCGTGCGGAAAAAAGTTTCCCGCCCGCCGCACGTTGTCGCCCGCCGAACGCATTGACGCTCAGAAATTGAGTTTGTTCACGGGCACGGGCGCGCCCATTGAAAAACGCACCAGCTCTTCCCCCGCCGCCTTGGGCGTGTTTAAGCTCACCGCAAACGGAGTGCGGCAGGCGCCGCGCGTAAAATAATAGGTCTTGCTCTCTGCCGAACAGCAGCAGGAATACTGCGTGTAAAAGTCGCCGCCCTCCGAACGGCAGCAACCGCGCGGAACGCGCACGGAGTTCAATATATCGAACAGCGCCAAAACGCCATCTTCTTCCCCCTCGCCGCACCTTATGTTGGCGCGCACGAACGCCGCCCGCACGAAGCGCGACATAGGCGAATAGTCCCCGGGAAGCCCGAAGGCGCCCAGACCCGCGCCGTACTCCTCCGCCCCGTAATCGCCGAAGTTGTTCACAGGCCTTGCGGCGCTCAGCGACATATAGTTGGCAAGGCCAATCATCTGGCAATCAAAGGGCGGGTTGTTGGTGAGAACGCCCGCCGCATTATCGTAAACCTTCATACCGCCTTTGGTGCACTCGGCGGCTATGCAGCCGCCCTTTCCCGCAATAAGCCAGTGCAGTTCGGCGGGAGATTGCGCGGCGGAGAAGGCGTCGGGGGTTATGTTTATTTGCGCAAGCTCTTCCCGCGCCTCGGCAACGCTTTCGCATTTGCCGAGAAGATATGGCAGAAGTTCGTATTGGGCGAGGTTGATTTTGCCGTTCTGCGGGGCGTTGTAGCGGGCGTTGCCCTTGAAATTCAGCCCCGCCATACACAGTCCCGCATCGTTCATTCCATCGAAATACAGCGGATAGTCCTCCACAACTGCGGCCGCGCCCACAATGGCGTGGCGGATGCCGCCGCGCGGCAGCGACTGCGCCCTGCTTACTCTGCGGAAGGAAAAGGGAAAGCCGGAAGGCGTAATCACCGCCTCTTCGCCGTAGGATACGTCGCTGTCGAGCGTGCGCCCGAAGAACAGTCCCTTGCAATTGTATGCCGCCGCAGTACACATATGAATACCTCCGTTTAATGCAGTATGCGCAAAGCGGAGCAAAAATAATTGACTTGCGGCAAATACGGCTTGAATACAGGCCTGCGGGGCGCGGCATAAAGCCGCGCCCCGCAGGTACCTTTTAATAACCGTAAATATGCTTCGTGTGAACTGAGTTATGTAATAAATTGCAAATTGGTGCGCACATATGCCGCAACTACCGCAGAATACGGTGTGCGTAGGCGTGTGCGCCGCGCACGTGCTGGAACATTATTTTGCGGCTGCCGAAACAAGTTCGCCCGTGGTCAAATCGTAAGTCCAGATTGCGGAAGAGTCGTCGAAGTTTTCGTTTGCAACCCAGAGGACGGTCTTTTTTGTGAGGTTATAAACCGCGCTGTGCACGGTTACGCCGCCTCCGCCGTTCCACGTTCTTCTGCCCACGGCCTGCAATATGTCCATCGCCGCCTGCTCGTCCTCCACCACGCCTCCGACTGCCGAGAGGCGGCCGTTGATGTAGTCGTACCTGTCAAGCCCCTGCATACTCTCTTCGGTCTCGCCGTCGTAATAGCCCGGCGTGACGATGAAGTTGGTTATCGTCTGGAACCTGAATCCGGAGTTTGCCAGCAGCTCGTCGTACATTTCGTCGTCGTTGTAGATTACGCTTAGCGTGCGCGCCGAGCCGTCGTTATCCTCCGAATCGGTCACTCCCTCTGCGGGCACCCACTCCAAAATGGCGCTTTTGCCGCTTGCATCGGCAATCATATAGTGGAAGGAAGTCTGCGCCGAATCGTGCAGGTTATAATTTTGTATGAGCTCCACCGCTTCGTCTACGTCGTCGGCATAGTCGAGCACGAGACGGAGCATTGTAGTTGAAGTTATGTTTGCCTTTGCGGCCTCCTGCTGGTCGGTGGCCGTTGCGCCCGAATCGGGGGCGGTGCCCTTGCCCTGGTAAGACATATATATGCCGCAGCTTACGCCCGCGTCGTTTATGCCGTCGAGCGGGGTATAGGGCGCGGCGAGGCAGGTTATTTTATCCATAAGGCCGTCTACGTCGCTGTCTATGTCCATACCGATATAATTGAGGTCTACCGTAGAGAACGACTTATGTCTGCCGTCGCCCGGGTCGCACATTGTTAAACAGACGTTGGTTTTGGCGAAGTCGTAGTTGCGGGCGAAGAGTATGTCGCCGTTTTCTGCCCTGGTTATGAACGACGAGCAGGCTATTTCGGTTTCGCTTATGTCTATATCTATCAGCCCGCGGGTTATGTTGCCCGTGATGAAGTCAATCAGCTCGCTGTCGCTCGAAGCGCCGCCCTGCTCTAAAAATTTATCGAAGTAAAAATCGCCCTGCACCTCCATACTGTAAACGGAGCCCTCTTCGTTTTCATCGTTGCGGGCGCGCAGGTGGGTGAAGCTGTTCACCGTGGAAATTTCGTCCGCCCACACCCAGGCAAAGGCTATGCCCAGGCAGCCCACGGCGAGCACTATGACGGCGAGCACTATGCACAGCACCCTCAGCCATATTCTGCGTTTTTTTGTCTGTGTCTGCATTTTGTCCTTTTAATGTTCTCCTTCAATGATTTTTGCAGAGGTTTTCGTAATACTCTTCGAGGTTGGAAGAAATCGAGGCGAGCGCTTTATACAGCACTGTGCGCTCTTCCTCGGAAAGGTCTTTGCCGGCATAGTTCACCGCTGCTCCCGCACGCACGTTTATAACGCCGAACAGCTTTTTGCCCTCTTCCGTAAGTGTCACCTCGGCATTGTATGCGCCCGCCGCATAGTTTACGTATCCCTTTTGTTTGAGCTGGGAAAGCGCGCGCGATATCGCGGCCTTATCTTCCGAAGTCAGGCGCGACAGTTCGACGGCGGTTACGGGCGAAATTCCCGCAAAGTATACGCACATTACGTGAATGGCCTTTAAGCCATAGGCAGACATTTCGGCAATCTTTATCTTCTGAACGAGTTTGCCGAGCTTCAATATCGTTACGGTGAAATTTTCAAACCTTCCTTCCATTTTTGCTTGCCTCCGCAAATTGTTGACTAATCAACAGAACGCATTATACTATCAGCAGGCGGGTATTGTCAAACAAATAGTTGATAAGTCAACAAAATTTTGATATAAGAATATTTTTACGGTAAAAAAAGTGCGCCCGTGCGCCGAAAATTTTTCGGCGCACGGGCGCACTTAGTTATGCGTTAATTAAAGCATATTGCCGCACCGATTCAAATTCTGCGCAGCCTTTATTCTTTGAAACCGCCGTCAATTTTTGCCGCGAGAACGCAGTCGGCCGTGGCCTTGTTGGTGGCAATTGGCACGTCGTAAACTACGGCAATGCGCAGGAGCGCCCTTACGTCGGGGTCGTGCGGAAGAGCCGTGAGCGGGTCGCAGAAGAAGATTACCGCGTCGATTTTGCCCTCGGCAAGGTGCGCGCCAATCTGCTGGTCGCCGCCGAGAGGACCTGAAAGATAGCCCTTTACGTTGAGGCCCGTCGCCTCGGATATGCGGCGCGAAGTGGTGCCCGTGCCGCAGAGGTTATATTTTTCGAGCTCACTTTTGCGCGAAAATGCCCACTCCACCATCTCGGCCTTTTTGTTGTCGTGCGCGATGAGCGCAATGGTCTTTTTTGCCATAAGTTTATACCGCCGTAATTATATTTTTTTTGCAAGCCATACAGGGCTATGCGTATATCAGAACCCCGAGGAAATTTCAGTATATTCGGAGAGGTCTTCGGGAAGGTCGTCAGCAGCTTTGTCTGAGAACAAAAACCAGCTTTCGTAGTCTATGTTGAGGGCAAAAGATACATCTACCCCGTCCGCTTCCATACTGAAATCTGTGCTTACATCCGCCACACTGCCGTAGCCGAGGAGCAGGCCGCTGTCTTTATCGAAATCAAGATATAAATCATAGCAGCGGAAGCGCATACTGTCGAGAATATCGTCCACCGTAACGCCTGTTTCGGCGGTCATTTCAGCGAAAAGCTCTTCGTTCATTCCCGCCCAGGCATTCACGTCGAGCGAAATTTTTACCTTAAACGTTTCGCTGTCGTCAACATATATGGCGGCGCCCGCCTGACCGAGAGCATCGAGTATGGGACTGAGGTCGGCAAAACCGCTGCCGCTCTCTATAACCAGACTGCCGAAAAGGTCGGAAAAGTCGGTTCTGAACTTGCCTGAAAATGTGTTTTCGGCCTCACCGACCGACATACGCGCCGAACCGTCTATGTAGAAATAATTATTGTCGTTATAGCAGGAGCCGTCGAACCGTTGGGTTACGGTAACGGCATCGGACGAAGACGACGTGGGAGCCGTCATTGCATACGAGAGGTCGTAATACATTTCTCCGCTTCCGCGCAATGAAGGCGATTCGGGGGTGCCGTAAAGCGTCATTATATGGTCGAACCTGACGTCTGTATCAGCGCTCAACATATAATTGACAGGAACAGAGTTTTCTGTGCCTGTGGCGCTTATACTGAAATCGATATTACCGTCTGCATAAAAGCGGGCGTTATAGCTCCAATCTTCCGACGATGTATCGCCGAGCGCCGTATCGTAACTTGCCTCCGACAAATATTCGCGCACCTCGGTTACCTGTTCTGCGGTGGCTTCGGTTGTAAAGTCGCCGTCTATCATATTGCCGTCGCCGCAGGCCGAAAGGGCTGCAAGCGAAAAAGTAAAGCCTACGCACAGCGAAAGCGCCGCGCATACCTTTGCAAATTTTTTCATAATCAGCCTCCTTATCTCGTTTTGCCGAAAGGGCGGGCACGCGGCCGCGCTATGGCAACGGCCCGTCGGCGGTAGCCATCGCCTTCGGCAATTACATTATAGTATGTATGCAACGATTTGTCAATAAGCGAAATCGAAGGCGCAGCGCGCAAAAAAAGCGGCGCGCCCCAGCGCGCCGCCGCATCAGTTATGAATTGCTTTTGGACACAATTAGTGATGAACGGGCTTTGCCCGCGCGATGAGTTGCCTTGCGGCAACGTTACGGCTTACACCGCAATCAACCCTTGGAGATGCGAGCTTTTTTCTACCATTCCCTACCCTCTCGCAGTGCGAGCGGTAAATAAACCGCACCGCTCGGGCACCGTTCGCGCACTGACATAGGCGCTCACTCATCTCGCTTCGGTACGCACAACGGGTGTCCGTTGTGCTATGAAATGCCTCGCTCGTCCCTAAGCAAGGGGAGGCTTGCTGGGGTTGAGATTTCTCCGTGCGTTCCCTTCGGTCACTTAGTCGAAATGACAATTATTATTAAAAATAATTAACGGGCGCAAGGCGAATTTAGTTCGCCGTTAAGCGCGACCCAATTTGCTGCGACAGCAGGCTCACTGGAAGTGAATGGCGGCATTTCTATAATCGTG
>URMT01000099.1 GCA_900549005.1 uncultured Eubacteriales bacterium
TTTCTTTGAACTTATTACATTCTGATATGCAACTATTGAATTGAGAACTAAATATTAAATTTTTATTGTTACATTCATTTTGATTACAAGAGTTATTAAATTTGTTATTTTTTTTAGTCTGATTTTCCTCGCCGGCCCCTTCTTTCCTTTATAAAAAGCGCGAGCAGGAAAACTTCGGCAACGAGCGAAAGTCCGCCGCACACGAGGGCGACATACATCACGTACGAGGGGAAGCCGATGAGCAGCACCGCGCCGACGAGCACCACCGCCGTGCCTATGAAATAAAGCCATTTGAACCGCGTTTTAAGCGCAAACGCCGCCAGAACGGTTACTATTACCGAAGGCACTAAAATGGTGTACCACAGCTCTTCGTACCCGCGCGCGAAACAGAGAATGAATTCTGCCCAGCACGCCGCAAGGAGCGAGGCAAACAGGGCGATATTGAAATATTTTTTTACCTTTTCCATACCGCCACCTACTTGAAGAACCGCTGCAAGGCGTTATAAAGCCCCACCCGCCACGAGCGCGCGGAGTGATAGCCGAACGCGATTTTGACGTATTCGCAGTTATCTTCGTTGAATTTTTCGTCCTCCATAAGCTCGTTCACCATATGCTTGTGTCCGTTATAGGCAAAGTCGTAAATGCCGTCGGCGTTGAACATATAGTTGAGCTTATAGTCCCTGAATTTTTCGGAATTGAGCGCGTCTAAAATCAGTCCGCTGTCCACCGAAGAGGAAAAACAGCCGAACCAGCTTATATAGTCAAAATTTTCAATCATTCCGCCCGAAAGCGTTATGCGGCAGCCGTTTGAAAGCCCCGCCATTGCGCGGTGGTCGCGCGAGGCGACGAGCGCCTCTTCCGTAACGTCCTCCGCATAGGTGGAAAACTTACTCTCTACCGCGGGTATTATGTCGCGGCGAAGCTCCATTCCGAAATTGTCGGAAGAATTCTGCTTTACGGGCGTCATCTCGGTTATGCTGGTCATATTGTCGTCGCCGTACAGCCCGTAGCTGTAAAAGCTGGGCGCCACAACGATAAGCGGCTCTATGTCGCCGTAATAAATCATATTGTCGAGCACGTTCTTCATTCCGATAGTATAGAGCCAGGTGTCCTGATGCACCACAGACTGCGGGTCGGAACCGTGCAAAAGGTACAGAATATTGTAATTCTCCCCTTCGTCATACCCGTACGGAAGATATACGTTGACGTATTTTTCCTCCGTGTTGCCCGTGCCGAGGGCATAGTCGTGCGCGGTGTAGTAAAGTTCGACGACCTCGCCCGCCTCTTCGGTATTTTCGGCGCGGTATTTTGCGGGCACTTCCCACGAGGTGATTGAAGCCGACCCGCTCCCTGCGCAGGCGCACAGCGTGAGCGTAGCCGCCGCGACTGCCGCCGCGCATAAAATTGTAAGCGTGTGTTTGAGTTTCAATTTTACGCCTCTTTGAATAATGATTTTGTACCACGCGCCGCCTTGTCCGAACTATTGCCGACGGCTATATTGTAGCACGCCGCCGGGCAAAAAGTAAACTTATTTACCGGCAGCGTCAAACGCATTGCGCGTGGTAAGATATGTTTCTTCGTGCATTGCGGGGCGACCGGCGAAACCGGTCGCCCCGCACGCAGGAAGGAAACATTGCACAATTTCAGTCCGCTCAGTTTTTCTTGGCGAATATTGTTTTTGTGATGCAGGCTGTTACCCCAACCACAATCATTGCAACAATGCTTAAAATTATGGAAGCAAGAGCGTTATTGCACGCCGTTATCATATAGGGTTCGTTGATGTGCAGTTCAGATGCCCAGGTAAGGGCCATCTCGTACACCGAAGATTTTGCGGCATACAGCGCCATAAGGCAGAAGAATATGCACATTACCACTATTATTACGTCTACCGCAATATTTATCGCCTTTTTGGCCGTACCTTCAACATTTATCATCGGCAGGACTATTGCGGCTGCCGCGAGAATTATTGTGACAACGCCGAAGCCCACCACGTATGAAAGGCCTGCAAACTGCATTTCAAAATATCCCTGGCTGCCGTTATATCCCGAAGAGAACAGTATTATCGCCACTAACGAGAGTATTGCGGCAACAGCTGCGCCTATGGCAGTTACGTCGAATTTAACCTTCATCTTTTACCTCCGTCGTATCCTCTTTCTTTTTAAGCAGAACTTTGGTTGCGATGTAGCCCGCGGCGGAAACGCCCGTAAGCACGGCAGTAACGGTGATGAGCGCCGTTAAAGCATTGTCGTACCACGTTCTGAAAAATTCGAGGTGAGAGTTTGCACTGTAACCGTTGGTCGCGTTGGAGTTAATGAATATGTACAGAGCGCGGTGGATGGAATCCTGAATGCGCTGCTGCATATCCATATCCTCTGCAAGGCCTTCGGGAGTGAATTCGCCCCAGCCGTTTACATTGTTCTGTATGTTGGACGTGCTGCTTGAAGTAAGCATACCGTCGGTACCAGCCGCGATACTGTCGCGGGGGTTCATATAGTAAGCGGGGCTTACCATATCGGTGAGGCAGAAGCCATTGAATCCCCACTCTTCGCGGAGTATGCCGGTGATGAGGCCGGTGTGCGCCGAGCAGAACGTAGCGCCTGCGCGGTTGAAGCCCGTCATTACGGCGAGAGCCGTTTCGTTTTCGATTGCCTTCTGGAATGCCCTCAAATCAAGCTCGCGCGCCCTCTGCTCGCTCATAAAGGGAGCTATGCCGCTTCTGTTGGCTTCGGTATCGTTGAACGCGAAGTGTTTGAGGCAGGTTATAAGGCCGTTTGCCTGGGCTTCGGTGGCAAAGTCGTTTGCCATTGCCGCAAGGTGCACGGGGTCTTCCGAATAATATTCGTGGTTACGCGAGTTGTAAGGAGTGCGGTGAATGTTCACGCCGGGGCCCCATACTTCTGCAACGCCCGACCAAAGCGCGAGCATCGAGAGCACTTCGCCGGACTTTTCCGCCATTTCGTGGCTGAATGTTGCACCTATTACGGGCATAGTGGGCAACGGACGCATCTCGATATCGCCGTAAGGGTCGCCCTCTTCGGTGTCGTATTCGGTGTTTGCGGTGTTCCAGTCTATGCTGAGCTTACCGCGTTCCGCGTCGTAGCCTACGGGGCCGTCCGTCGTCTTGAATGCGGGGGACTGTATGGAAGGTATGGCGTCGAAGTCCTGGCCGCCGCACTGCGTCACGCACTGTATGGCCTCTTCAAGCGTCACCTGCTGAACGAGCGCCAGAAGCCTGGGGTCGTCGTACTCCATCCATTCGCCCTTTTCGGGTTTGAGGCCTGCAAAGGTATATTCCGTGTCCGCTCCCCAAACGACTTCGTTTCCGTCGTTGTCGGTTTCGTGGATTTCATAAATCATACATTTGAGGCCGTTTTCCATCGCCTTGGTATAGTTGAGTTCGGAATAGGTCTCTACCCAGTACCTGTCCCAATCCTGACGGGAAAGTTCAACAATCTCTTCGTCGAAGTTGGAAAGCTCCATATCTTGAAGCTGGTTTTCGATAAGTTCGCCGCTCTTTGAGAAGAGCAGTTCAACGCGGTCAAATTCAACCGTTTCGGTCTTGGTTCTGTTGCCCGCATAGTCCATACCGTCGCTCGTGCCCTTATTGAGCGAGTCGAGCACGTTGTTGAGCGCGTCGTGCGCGCCGTTGCCTATCGAGAATATATAGTCGCCTTCGTCAAGGACATAGCCGCCCTTGGTGTTGTGGTGCGCAAGTTCGGAATCGTAGGTGGCGAAATCCTGGAATTCTGCCGTAATGGTAACAGTTTCACTTTCGCCCTGTCCGAGCATACCCGTCTTTTCGTAGCCGAGAAGAGCAATCGCAGACTTTTCGAGTCCGCCGGCGGTGTAGGGCGTATTCACATACAGCTGAACGGCGTGCTTGCCGGGAACGCTGCCCGTATTCTGAACGGTTACCGTAGCAGTTACCGTCTGTGCGTCGAAGTCGACGTCAACGCTGTCGAGCGTTTCGGTAAACGTAGTATACGAAAGGCCATAGCCGAAGGAAGCAACCACTTCGTCGGAATAATTCCACGCAGCCGCGTCGGGGTCGGCGGTATCCTGATTTGCGCCCTTGTGTGCAACCGTGGCGTTGCCCTGGCCCATTACGGCGTCGAAATAACGCGTTTCGTAATATCTGTAACCTATGTAAATGCCTTCTGCTTCGGGCATATACCAGGCGCTCTTTTCGCTGCCGGTTACAAGCGCGTCATTCAAATCGGCGTTGGCAAACGTGAAAATACCGTAGTTCTGGTTCGCGGCAGATACGCTTGCTTTTGCGGCATAAGTATCTACCATATGTCCGGAGGGATTGACGGTACCATCGAGCACCTGTGCCACCGCTACCCAGCCGTAAGTGCCGGGGAGGCCCGCCCATAGAACGGAGTCGGCTTCGTACTCGCCGCCGTCCTCGAACAGCTCGGGCACGTCCATTGCCGAGTCTGAATTGATTATTACAACCACGTTGTCGTAGTTGGCTTTTGCATATTTTATGGTCTCCATCTCCTTCACGGAAAGGCCGAGAACGTCGTGGTCTTCGTCCCAGGAATTTATATCGGTGTTGCCCTTGCCTTCCTCCCCGGGGAGATAGTAACTCTGTTCGCCGCCCTGCCT
This sequence comes from uncultured Eubacteriales bacterium, assembly GCA_900549005.1. Taxonomy (GTDB): domain Bacteria; phylum Bacillota; class Clostridia; order Christensenellales; family Borkfalkiaceae; genus Coproplasma; species Coproplasma stercorigallinarum. The sequence continues at coordinate 4,612 of URMT01000099.1, forward strand.
TGCAAGGACGACTATCGCCGTGCCGCCCTTCTGCGAAAGGTTGGAAAGGCCTACGTCTGCGGGCGAAGATTCATTGAGGGTAAACACGCCGCCCGATATACTCGAAAGGTTGCTGTTTACGGTGGTGCCCCAGGGCAGCTGGGTTGTGCTTTCGCCGTAGCCGGGAGCATTCTCGTAAGCGGCCATCGCAGTCGGGTCTACCGTCATTCCCTGGTCGGTGAGCGCATCTACAAACGATATCTTTTCGCTCTGCACGGGCATCGAACCCATCGTGCCGCCGTGGAATACGTTGTATGCCGCGGTACCCAGAAGGGTTACGTTGCTGTTCTTTGCAAGGGGAAGCGAATCGTCGTTCTTCATAAGCACGATGCCCTCGCTTGCAATTTCGATGGCGGCGGCCTTCTGGTAATCATACACACCTTTCGACGTCGTAAGGTCAAAGCCTCCCACCTCGTCCGCACTCTTCACGCGGAAGTTATAAGTATCTTCGTTCGGGTCAACTTCATCCGTCACGATACCCGAACTTACCGTTCCGAGCTGTGCGTCAATCCAAGAACGGTACGTTTCGACAACCGACGTCGCGCCGATTGAAATTGCCAGCAGTCCGGCGAAAATACCGGTCAGGCCGCGCGCGACATTTTTTGTCTTGTTCGTGATTTTCATTAAAATCCTCCCAGATAAAATGTAGTGGTCAAAAAGAAACCGTAAGCGCGTCACATTTAGTGTTTCTTTTTAACAATTGGAAGTATATCACGGAAAAAAATTTTGTATCAACTTTGGCAAGAAGTAGTTTTTTTGTGGCAAAATCTGCAAAAAACCGCAATTTATTCTGCTTGCGCACCAGCAAGCCTCCTGCTTACCTTCTCGTCATTTCGACCGAGCGAAGCGAGTGGAGAAATCTCACCGTCCATCACCCGTTGCAAAAAGATTTCTCCGTGTGGGCTTGCGCCCTTAGTCGAAATGACAAAGGGGGACAACGGTCACTTTAAAGGCGGCCGCGGG
>URMT01000100.1 GCA_900549005.1 uncultured Eubacteriales bacterium
CTTTTTATAGCGGGCTATCGCATATACCATCACCGCAACGAGGATTACGAGCGCGGCTATCGCAAGGAACATTGCCGCGTTGGTGCCAGATGCGGAAGTGTTGTAAATTACTTCGTCGTAAGTATAGTTTGCAGAAAGCGCGCTGCCCGTTGCCACGGAGTTCAAAAGCGCGGCATAGTTGCGGGCCGTCTGCGCGTCGTTGGCCTGGATATAGAAGCTGCCGCCCGTGATTGCGCTTTCGCAGGTGAGGTTGATTACGTTGTATTCGCCTACGTAGAACCTTATATAAGTATCGTCAGAGGCGGCCACGTCTTCGGATACGGCAGAGATGATTTCCTGACCGTAAGAGGTGAGGTTTATCCTTACCGCGTACGCTCCGCCCGCCGAATAATAAGAAACGCTGTCGAATATGTCTGCGACGGAAGTCCTTGCGTTGAGGATATTGTATGTGGCCGTGGTGCCGTCTGCCGACTGAGAATAGTATATGTTATCCTGCCTGCCCATAGCGGTGTTCCTCAGCGTGAGCTCGCCGCCCAGCGTAAGGTATGCCATTGCGTTGGATATATACGAAAGTTCGTCGGTGAGGGCAGACGAATCGTTGCCCGAGTATGCCGCATATGTGAAGTTGGTGGGAACGGATACGCGTATTGCGCAGCCGCCCGCAACGCTCACAGAATAGGAAGTGTAGCGCCTTTCGCCGAACCTGGCGGAGAGGATTTCCGCATCCTTTGCCACCTGGTCTTCGAACTGCGCAAGCGCCGAAGACACTTCTGCATCGGTATCTGCGGCACCGTCCGTCGTAAACTGCGCAAGCTCTGCGCGGTCGATATAGAACGATCCGTCTGAACCGGGAACATAGTCCTTTTTATACTCGTCGGCCTTGTCCCCTCCCTCTGCCACGGTGAAGCTGTATTCCTCCGCCGTGATTACGCCGTCGGGCAGAAGCGTTACGTATGCATCGCCCGAAAGTTCGCTGCCGAGGTGAATGTTTGAAAGTATGGAATTATACCTGTGCACACCGTCGGGCAGGCTGCACGACACTACTCCGAAAAGGAAGAGAGCGAGCGTTGCGAGCGCGACGATTGCGGTTATTACGGCAGATTTGATTTTGCCCATCTGCATTCTCCTTACCGTTTAAACGGCGGACTTTTTGCCGCCGATTAAAAATAAACGAAAATTAACTTCTTCATTATAGTAAATTTTGCACGCGCCGTCAATCAATTACAAAGTTAATGCTGTAAAAATTAGGCGAAATTATGCAAAATGTGTTAGCGGCGCGCACGATTTGCCGTCTGCCGACGCCGTTTACTTCTCCGTGCGGGCAGAGGACGCGCGCTCGCCAGTATAGCGGCGCTTTTCTGCAAGGATGTGCATAGCGCACTCTATGCGCTTTTTCATCATAACGCAGGTCACGTTATACGGCTGTTCTATGTTGCCGCAGAAGTTGTAGTTGTTTGCGCTGCAACCGCCGCTGCAAATGAATTTTGCAAAGCAGTTTTCGCAGCCCTTGCGGGTGAACAGGCAGGACGTGGCAAAGCGCGAGCGGATGTCGCTATTCAGCTTGCCTTCGAACACGTTGCCCATATAAAAATCTTTGTTGCCCGCGAACTGGTGGCAGGGATAAATGTCGCCGCTCGGCACCACCGAAAAATATTCGTTACCCGCGCCGCAGGCGGACACCCTTTTTGAAAGGCAGGGCCCGCCCTCCAAATCTATGTTGAAGTGGAAGAAGTTGAAGCCCTTTCCCGCCCTGTACGCTTCGAGGTACTTTTCGCACAGCGTTTCGTACTCCTCGCAGATGCGGGGAAGGTGCTCCTTTTTTATCTGCAAGTCGGGGATATCGGTCACCACGGGCTCCATCGAGATGCTGTCGAACCCGCTTTCGGCGAGGAACATAACGTCGTTGGAAAAGTCGAGGTTCTTTGCCGTGAACGTGCCGCGCACATAATAGCTTTTGTTGCCGCGGGTGGCGACGAACTTTTTGATGTTGTTGAAGCAGATATCGAAGCTGCCCCTGCCGTTTACCGTCTTTCTTATGGCGTCGTGCACTTCCTTCCTGCCGTCGAGCGAGAGAACGACGTTCTCCATTTCGCTGTTGAAGAACTCGGTTGCCTCTTCGCCCAGCGCGAGGCCGTTTGTCGTGGTGGTGAAAAGGAACTTTTTGCCGTGCTTTTCGCCCTGCTCGCGCGCGTACGCCACAATATTTTTGATTGTGCCGAGGCACATCAGGGGTTCGCCGCCGAAGAAGTCGGCTTCGAGCACCTTGCGGTTGCCGCTGTTTGCGATGAGGAAGTCGATGGCCTTTTCAGCCGTCTGCTCGCTCATAAATTCGCGGGCGGAATGATAGGCGCCTTCGTCTGCGAAGCAGTAGCGGCAGCGCATATTGCAGTCGTGGCAGATATGTATGCACAGCGCCTTTACCTCGTTCGACTTGACGGGGTAAACGGAAGGTTCGGGCGCGTTCAGAAGGCCCTGTCCTTCAAGCGTTTCGACGTCGGCGGAGATTGACTTTACGTCCTCCGCGGAGAGAGCGGGTGCCGTTCCCTGTTCGCGCGCCTTTAAATATGCGGCGGTCTTTTGGTCGCACTCGTGCAGGCTGGCGCTGCCCGTATCGTAGATATAATGGTGTGTTTTATAGTTGAATACGTGAATCATTGCAGTTTGCTTTTATGTGGTCAGATATCATAATTTAAGGAGCAGAGAAAATTCTGCTCCTTAACTTTCCGCTTTTTAAAATTGCCCTTGTGCAAAAAGACTTATCTGGTCTCTTTGTCGGGTCTTTCTTCCCTTGTGATTCTTTCGCAGCTCTGGTTGCCTACCGTGCAGCTGGTTTTGCAGGCCGACTGGCAGGTGCTTCTGCATTCGCCGCAACCCGTAACCTTTCTTTCAGAGGGTTTTGCAATAGTTTTTATCATAACAGTTACTCTCCTTTGCAAATCTTTTTTATATATTATAGTTTAAGGCGGCGCAAAAATCAAGCGTTTTTACAGAATTTCAGCTTCTGCGCTTTATATTTACGCCTATTATTCCGCTGATTGCGCCCGACGCCGCGCCGAGGAGTATCTCTAACGCGAACAGCCAGGTTACCGCGAACGACGAGGCGATGACGGAAAACAGCACGTACGTTACCAGCACGGCAATAACGCCGTATACGGCGCCCTTTATAAGCCCCCTGCCGCCGCGTATGAACAGCACCCCGCCCGCCGCAATCGACAGCGTTTTGAATACCTGGTTGACGGGTTTGACCGCATCCGTCGGAAGGGAAAACAGCTGAATTATCAGCGAGAATATGAGCACGCAGGCGAGGCAGAATATTACCGCCGCGAGCGTGGCTTTGAGTACCTGAAAAACATTTTCGCGCATAAAAAAACCTCCGCACAGTTTAAAACTATGCGGAAGGCGCTTTAATTATGATATTTTCACTTGTCTTCTTTGCTCTCTTCGGCAGGTTTTTCTTCTGCGGGTTCGGCAGCCTTTTCTTCCTGCTTTTCTGCGGGAGCGCTCTCTTCGAAGGGCTCTTCCCCCTTGGGCTCTTCTGCCTTTTCTTCCGTTTCGGCGGGTTTTTCAACAACCGCGTCGGTCTGGTAGATGGCCTGCTTATCGAACTTCATATAGCATTTGCCGCTCGTTTCGGAACCCGTTTCGAGCACGAAGGTGTTTTCTTCGGGGTCAACTTCAACGACTATGCCGCACACGCCGCCGATGGTTTTAACCTTGTTGCCGGGCTTTACGGCGTCCATAAGCTGCTGGGCTTCCTGCTGCTTCTTCTTGTTCCTGCGGGAGGAGAATACGAAGAAAACAACGATTATTACTATGAAAACGGCAAGTATTACCCAGGTAATCCATCCGCCGTCGTTAGTGTTGTTGGTAGTATCGCTCAACAATGCGCTAAACATAACTTTTACTCCTTGTTTTTAAAGAAAATATTTTTATTTACTCCAATACTATACAATTTTTATATGTTTTTTGCAAGCGTTTTTTTGATTAAATTGTAAGGCGGGGCAAACTTTCACCCCGTTTTCAAAATATGCCCGACATTTTGCGCGTTTTGCAGACACAATTCGTCAATTGCCGTATTTTGCGTAAAATTCTTTGGCGAAGTCCTGCAAGCTGTCGGCAAAAATGGCCTCGCGCAGGCCGCGCATAAGTTTGTGCAGGAATGTTATGTTGTGCAGGCTTAAAAGCATTGCTCCCAGCATTTCGTCTACGTTGAGAAGATGGCGAAGGTATGCCTTGGTGTAATTTTTGCAGCAGTAGCAGCCGCACTCTTCGTCGAGCGGGGTAAAATCTTCCTTGTAGGCGCCGTTGCGCACCACTATTTTGCCGCGCGAGGTGAACGCCGTGCCGTTGCGCGCCACCCTTGTCGCAAGCACGCAGTCGAACATATCTATGCCGCGGATTACCCCCTCTATCAGGCAGTCGGGACTGCCCACGCCCATCAGGTAGCGGGGCATATTGTCGGGCAGCATCGGCTGCATAAAGTCAAGAATTTCGTACATAAGCGGCTTGGGCTCGCCTACCGAAAGGCCGCCTATGCCTATACCGCAGTCGGCGTAACTTACCGCCCTTTTCAGGCTCTCTTCGCGCAGGTCTTTATACATATTGCCCTGGACTATGGGGAACAGCACCTGGTCGTCGCGCGATTTTGCCGCGGCGCAACGTTCGAGCCAGCGCGAGGTGAGGTTCATTGCATCCTCTGCCTGAGTGTGCGTGTAGCCGTATTCGCTGCACTGGTCGAACTGCATTATTATGTCGGCGCCGAGGTTTTCTTGTATGGATATCGACTTTTCGGGCGTGAACAGGTGGCGGGAGCCGTCGATGTGCGAGTTGAAGTATACCCCCTCCTCCTTTATCTTGTTGAGTTTGGTGAGGGAGAATACCTGAAAGCCGCCGCTGTCGGTCAGGATGGGGCCGTCCCAGTTCATAAACTTGTGGAGGCCGCCCGCCTTTTTTACAATCTCGTCGCCGGGGCGCATATATAAGTGGTAAGTGTTGGATAGGACGATTGAGCTGCCCGCCTCTTTCAAGTCGCGCGGAAGCACGCCCTTTACCGTGGCCTGGGTGCCAACGGGCATATACACGGGCGTGAGAACGTCGCCGTGGGGAGTATGAAAAACGCCGGCGCGCGCGCCGGTATGCTTTTCGATATGCTGAACTTCAAAAGAAAAATTTTTTGACATTTATCACCTTATATAATTTGGTTGGTTGAGTTGCGAGTTTTTTTCCACCCTACCCTCTCGTTGTGCGTGCGGTAAATAAACCGCACAGTTCTGCCGTTTCCCTTCGGGAGCCTCGGCAGGGCAGCGCGCTATGCGCTCGCGCGACTGCGTTCACCTGCGGTTCACTACGCTCGAAATGACAATTATTTAGAAGTAAATTATTTCTAAACAGATAATGTCGCAAGGCGGGTTTCCCGCCGCAGCAGGACACAATTTGCGCATACCTGCGC
>URMT01000101.1 GCA_900549005.1 uncultured Eubacteriales bacterium
CTTATATTTTTTCTGTAAACATACCGCGCGGTGCGGCGCGCACTTCGGCGGGGTTGTCATATGCGGGGACAGGTGTGAATACCTTATACGGATGAGGTGTTCAATGGGCAATTACTACAATATGAGCGCGCAGCAGGCGTTGAAGTCGCTTGGCTCTTCGCCGATAGGCCTTACTTCTTCCGAGGCAGGCTCGCGCTTCGAAAAATTCGGCGCAAACGAACTTGAAAAGGGCAAAAAGACGGGCTTTTTAAAGTTGCTTCTGTCGCAGTTTAAGGACGTGATGACCATACTTTTAATCGCCGCCGCCGCGGTGACTGCGGTAATAGCCTTCCTTTCGGGCGACAGTTCCGACCTCACCGATACGTTTATAATACTGTTCATAATCTTTCTGAATGCGATAGTCGGCACCGTTCAGCAGTTCCGCGCCGACCGCGCCATAGAAAACCTTAAAAAACTTTCGGTATGCGAGGTCAAGTGCCGCCGCGACGGAAAGGACCTCTCTGTGCCCGGCTCTGCGCTCGTCCCCGGCGACGTTATAAGCCTTGCCGAAGGCGATATGGTGCCCGCCGATTGCAGGATAATAAACTGCGCCGCCTTAAAGTGCGACGAAAGTGCCCTTACGGGCGAAAGCGTGGGCGAGCACAAGGGCGAGGGCATCGTTGCGGCAGAAAACGCGCCCCTTTCGGCGCAGAACAACATACTCTTTTCCTCGTCGTACGTTTTAAGCGGCACGGCAACCGCCGTGGTTTTCGCCACGGGAATGAATACCGAAATAGGCAAGATTGCCGCAATGCTCTCTGATGCAAAGCGCGCTTCCACCCCGCTTGAAAACAGCCTGAATAAGCTCGGCAAATTCATAACGGCGTTCGTGCTCGCCGTGACGGTGGTAATATTCGTGCTCTCGCTGATTGTGCGGCGCGAGGGGATAGCGCAGAACTTTATGACGGCGGTTGCGATAGCCGTCGCCGCCATACCCGAGGGTCTGCCCGCCGTCGTCACCATAATAATGGCGATGGGCGTTCAGCGTATGAGCAAAAAGCACGTGGTTATACGCAGGTTGCAGTCGGTTGAAACTTTGGGCGGCTGTAACTTTGTGTGCACCGACAAGACGGGCACCCTTACCGAAAACAAGATGAGGGTGACGGAAGAAGTCTGCCCCGAGGGCGCAAAGCCCCTTTTATATGCCTGTATGCACGCCTGCGTGAACGTAAAGGGGGAAAGCGGCGCCTATATGGGCGACCCCACCGAAGTCGCCGTAAAGGAGTATGCGCTCGCGCACTCGCCCGACCCCGCTTTTTCGCGTATGGCCGAAATTCCCTTCTCTTCCGAAAGGAAAATGATGACGGTTGGCGTAAGCGGCGGGCAATTGCCCGCGGGATATGCCGCAAATAACGCCGTTTACAGCTTTTCGAAGGGCGCGCCCGACGTGCTTATAAAGTGCTGCACCAAAATTTATGCAGAGGGCGGATGCCGCCCGATTACCAATGCCGACAGGCAGGAAATTTTAAGGCGGAACGACGAAATGAGCGGGCGCGCTTTAAGGGTGCTGGGCTTTGCCTTCTGCGAGGGCGCCGCGCGCGAAAGCGGGCTGGTTTTTCTTGGTCTGTGCGCTATGACCGACCCGCTCAAAGAGGGCGTTCCCGAAGCTGTTGCCCAGTGCGTGCGCGCGGGCATAACCACCGTGATGATTACGGGCGACCACAAAAAGACGGCCTTTGCCATAGCAAAAAAGGCGGGCATAGCTGAAAGGGAAGAGCAGGTTATATCGGGCGAGGAGCTTGACCGCCTTACTCCCACCGAATGGCGCGAGGCCGTTAAAAGGTGCACGGTGTTTGCGCGCGTCACTCCCCGCCATAAGAATGCAATCGTCACTTACATAAAGGAAAACGGCAACGTGGTTGCAATGACGGGCGACGGCGTGAACGACGCTCCGAGCATAAAGACGGCAGATATCGGCATATCAATGGGCACGAGCGGCACCGACGTCACCAAAAACGCCTCTGATATGGTCATAACCGACGACAATTTCACCACGATTGTGGCGGCAGTGCGCGAGGGCAGGCGCATATTTTCCAACATAAAAAAGACGATAAGTTTCTTCCTCGCCACAAACCTTGCCGAAGTTCTGGCCGTGCTGGTTGCTGCGCTCGCCTTTATGAACTTCGACTTTCTCCGCTCAACCCAGCTTCTGTGGATAAATCTTATAACCGACAGCTTCCCCGTGCTTGCGCTCGGCTGTGAGCGCGCAGACGACTACGCAATGCAGCGCCCGCCCGAGCGGGCAGAAAAGGCGCTGTTTTCGCGCGGGACGCTTGCATCGGTGCTCTTTTTCGGGCTGTATATGACGGCCGTCACGCTGGGTACTTTTATTGTGTGCCTCAATATCTACGACAACGAAGTCGCCAGCACGATGACCTTCCTCGTCATATCCTTTCTTGAACTCTTCCACGCTTTCAACATCCGTTCGGAGCGCGCCTCGGCGTTCAGGGGGTTCTTTACAAACAAAATACTGCTCGCCACGGTGCTTGTGGGCGTAGTTATAAACGTAATACTGTGCACCGTACCGCCGTTTGCGGCGGCGTTCGGGCTTGCGCCGCTGACAATGGCGCAGTGGGCGTGGGTGTTCGGGCTGTCGCTCTCGGTAGTCGCCGTGGGCGAAGTTTATAAATTTTTCCTGCGCACAGCCGACAGGCGCTTAAAGCGCGGCAAAGGAGCGGGCAAGGGCAGGATTTTTGCAGTAAAGATTAAAAAGCGTGCCAAGAGCACTGCGGCGGACTGACCGCTTTTGCGGCGGCGTGTAAGGCGATTGACCGCACAATATGCCGCAACTATTGAAAGTGTTCAGCTGTTCCGGAAAGCGTGTTTACTCATTAACTGTCATTTCGACCGAGCGTAAGCGAGTGGAGAAATCTCAAAGCAATATCAAAGTTTTTTACCGTTTTTTTAGGGCGCGGGCGCAACCAAGTTGCGCCCGCGCCCAATTTATTGCATATTTAAAATCTGTGTCAATATTTCTGATTTTTTGGCGCGCGCCCCTATATCGTTTTACTTTATTTACGTTTGGTGATAGAATAAATTCCGTTAAATACGCGGCGGCACACATTGCCTCTTTGAATAATGGCGCCCGCCACCTTTGAGGAGAGATAAAATATATGAATTACAGACAGGAATCGCTTAAAAAGCACGCCGAATGGCGCGGAAAGATAGAGACGGCCGTGCGCGTTCCCACCGACAGCCGCGAGGCGCTCTCGCTCGCATACACGCCCGGCGTTGCCGAGCCCTGCCTTGCCATACGCGACAACCCCGAAATGAGCTTTGAACTTACCCGCAGGTGGAACACCGTGCCCGTCATAACCGACGGCACCGCCGTTCTCGGCCTGGGCGACATCGGCCCCGAGGCGGGAATGCCCGTAATGGAGGGCAAGTGCGCGCTGTTCAAGGCCTACGGCAACGTAGACGCCTTCCCCATCTGTATAGGGAGCAAGGACGTCGACACAATCGTAAATACCATAAAACTTATATCGGGTTCCTTCGGCGGAATTAACCTCGAAGATATCTCTGCGCCCAGGTGCTTCGAAATAGAATCGCGCCTCAAAGCCGAACTGGATATTCCCGTATTCCACGACGACCAGCACGGCACGGCGGTGGTAATGGCGGCCGCCCTCATAAACGCCGCAAAGGTGGTAAAAAAGGAGCTCTCTTCGCTCAGGCTGGTAATAAACGGCGCGGGCGCGGCGGGCATAGCCATCGCAAAATATCTGCTTGAATTCGGCGTGAATGATATAATTCTGTGCGACAGATTCGGCACTATATATAAGGGCGCCGAGGGAATGAACGCCGCCCAGGCAGAGATGGCGGAAGTTACCAACAAGAGCGGAGTAAAGGGCACGCTTGCCGACGCAATGAAGGGCGCCGACGTGTTCATAGGCGTATCCGCGCCCAACTGCGTGAGCAAGGATATGGTGCGCTCGATGGCGGAAAGGGCGATAGTTTTCAGTTGCGCCAACCCCGTACCCGAAATTTCGCGCGAGGACGCGTTGGAGGCGGGCGCAATGGTGGTGGGCACAGGCTCTTCCGAAAAGCCCAACCAGATAAACAACGTGCTGGTGTTCCCCGGGCTGTTCCGCGGCACGCTCGACGCGCGCGTAAAGGATATCACCTTCGATATGATGAAGGCGGCTTCGTTCGGCATAGCAAGCTGCGTGGGCGACAAACTCTCCGCCGACTACATTCTGCCCTATGCCTACGATAAGTCCGCGCACGAGGACGTTGCAAAGGCCGTTTACGCCGAGGCGGTTAAGAATAAAAAGGCAAAATAATTTTCGGCGACAGACTGTCTGAATAAAGTAAATTAAAAATTAAAGAGGCCCGCGGCAAACTTTTGCGTTTGTCGCGGGCCTTACTTATTTTATGCGATTGATAACAATTTTAAAGCCGATTCTGCCGGCATATCGGTATGGCTCGGTTTATACCAGGTGCTTTCTTATGGCCTTTATGGCCGTGTCGGCAATAAGGCGCGAGCCGCGGTGGGTGGGGTGTATGCCGTCTACGGAATATTCCGTGTAGCGGATAGATTCGCAAAGGCCGTTGAACATCTCGTCGTAGGCTACGAACTCGTCGGCGACTTCCATTGCAATGCGGTGAATAATTTCAAGCTCTTTGTTAAACAGCGGGCGCATCCTGCGCTTGTCGGGTGCGGGCAAAAGGAAGGGTTCAAGCGCTATAAGCACTATGCCCGCTTCTTTAATACGGGTTAAAAGTGCGCGGTAGTCGCGCTCGAACTGAACGAGGTCAAGGTTTTTGCCGTACTTGAACTGGTGGTTTACGTTGTTTATGCCAATCATAACCACCGCAAGGTCGGGTTTAAGGGCAATAACGTCGTTTTCAACGCGCGCAAGCACGTCGCATACTTCGTTTCCGCTTATGCCCTTGTTCACAAGCTCTATATCCATATCGGGATATATGGGGCGGAGTTTATCCGCAAGTATCTTTACGTAGCCGTTGCCCAGCGAGGTTTCGTCGCTTCTGTCGCGTTCGCAGTCGGTTATTGAATCGCCGATAAAAACTATTTTCATATTTTCCCCTTATAAAATGTTGTAGCGCACGCGCCGTATGCGCGTGCATATTGCATATCTTATTTTACCACAGCCTTTTTTTTAATGCAACATTAAAACCAAAAAAAGCCCGCCAATTTTTTTGCATTGCAGGAGGGATTTGTCGTAAGGCAAAAAGTTTGCGGAACTCACAAAAATGCCGAGCACGGCTTGCTCGGCATTTTTTCGTGAATTATCTGACGCAGATGGTGAGATTTGCGCCTTTGGCGGACGCGCCCCATTTCATAATAAATAATGTCGCAAGGCGGGGTCTCGACTGCAATAAGGTAAATACCTTGCAGCATCTGCC
>URMT01000102.1 GCA_900549005.1 uncultured Eubacteriales bacterium
ATGCAAAATTTGGCGTACGCCGACGAAGTGACCCCGAGGAAAGCGCAGCGCGACATAGTAATGCGATGCATATACAAGGGAAAGCGGCGCCGCTCAACCGATGATAGTTAAAGGGGCGAGCGAGGCCGACAGCTCCTTTATCCCCTGCCCTTCGAAAGCGACGTTGATTACCGTGCCTCCGTTACGGAGAGCGACAACTGTGCCCGTGCCGAACTTGGCGTGGCGCACCTTTGTGCCTACCTTATACTTATTCCCGCCCGAAGGCGCGGGACGGCTTCCCATACCAGAAAAGCCCGAAAACGATTTTGCGGGGCTTGCGTAGCTTGCGGGGCGCTGCTCGAAATCATCGTCGGAGGAGTAGAGCGAACGCGAATATCCCCTGTCCTCCTCTTCGCGCGGCTTTGCATAGGAGTTTGCTCCGTAGCGCGACGAGCCGTAAAAGTCGCCCGAATAGCGCTCCTGCCCGTAACTTCCGCGGCCGTAGCCCGAATAGCGGTTGCCCGCATACATCGGCGTATCCTTTATGCCGAGCGGGGCGGAAAGTTCCTTCAAAAAGCGCGACAAAACGGTGCGTTCGCGCCTGCCGTATAAGTTGCGCTCTTTGGCGCGGGTGAGGTAGAGCCGCTCTTTGGCGCGCGTTATGGCCACGTACATCAGCCTGCGCTCCTCTTCAAGCTCCCTGCCCTCGCTCTCTGCGCGCGAAGAGGGCATTATGCCGTCTTCAAGTCCCACGATGAACACCGAGCGGAATTCCAGCCCCTTTACCGAATGTATTGTGGCGAGGGTGACGTAGTTGCTGTCGTCCATATCGTCGGTATCGGAATAGAGCGTAACCGTGCTTAAATATTCGCTGAGGGTGGCGTTCGGATTGAGGCGGGAGAAGTCGTCTACCGAGGCGACGAACTCGTCTACGTTTGCAAGGTCGTTTTCGTCCTCGCACGCCTCGCGGAGGTTGGTAGCTGTTATCACCTCGCGCACAAACTCGTTCACGGGGCTTTCGAGCGAGGAGATGACGAGCGACTTTATCACCGAGCCGAAGTCGCGGAGTTTGTTTTTCATACCCGAATTAACGGGCAGTTCGTCGCAGTCTAAAACGGCGTCGTACAGCGAGAGGGAATTCTGCGAAGCATACTCCTCCATCACCTCTATCGTCCTGCCGCCTATGCCGCGCCTGGGCACGTTGATTATGCGTGTGAGCGCCTCGCCGTCGTAGGGGTTGGCAATCAGGCGCAGGTATGCGAGCACGTCCTTTATCTCTTTGCGCTCAAAAAATTTGAGGCCGCCGAACACCTTGTAGGGAATGTTGTATTTGGTGAATTCCTGCTCGAACGAGCGGGTGAGCGCGTTTATGCGCATAAGCACGGCGAAGTCGGAAAATTTGTAGCCGCCCGTGAGCACGAGGTCGGATATGGTGCGCGCGGCAAACAGCGCCTCTGAAAGTTCGTCTTCGGCGGCAAAGTACTGCGGCTTTGTGCCATCGCTCTCGCTCGTCCACAGCGTTTTGCCGCGGCGGCCCGCGTTGTTCTTTATAATCTCGTTGGCGAGCTGCAAAATGCTGCCCGTGGAGCGGTAGTTGCGCTCCAACTTATACACCTTCGCCGAGGGATAGTCCTTATCGAATTGAAGAATGTTCTCTATTTCGGCGCCGCGCCAGCCGTATATCGACTGGTCGTCGTCGCCCACGCAGAAGAGGTTGCCGTGCACCTTTGTGAGCAGTTTTATTATGTCGTACTGCACGGCGTTGGTATCCTGGAACTCGTCCACGAGCACGTACTTGAACCTGTCGGAAAGGTAGGTGCGCACCTCCTCGTCCCTTAAAAGAAGGCGGCGGGCATACAGCAGAAGGTCGTCGAAGTCGAGGGCGTTGTTCTCTTTCAGATGCTCTTCGTACTGCCTGTAAACGCGAACGTAGTCGTCTATCTTGTTTTCATCAGCGTACCTGCGCGCGTACTGGTCGGGTTCAAGCCCGAGCATTTTGGCGTTGCCTATGTGATACTTGCAGTTTTTGAGCATCTTTTCGTCGTCGTAATCGAGCTCTTTAAGGCACTTTTTTATTATATTCTTGCGCTCGGTTTCGCTGTAAATGGAAAAGTCGGGCTTTATGCCTGCTTCGGAAGTGTACCTTCTTAAAATGCGCACACACATAGAGTGGATTGTGCAAATCCACATATCGTCCGTATCGCCGCAGACGAGGCGCACGCGCTCCTTCATTTCGGCCGCGGCCTTGTTGGTGAAGGTGATTGCCAGAATCTGGCGGGGCGAGGCGAGGCCCTTTTCGAGTATGTAGGCAATGCGCGAGGTGAGAACGCGCGTTTTGCCGCTGCCCGCGCCCGCGAGGACGAGCACCGCTCCCTCGGTGTCGCACACGGGCTTTTTCTGTTCTTCGTTGAGTTTTTTAAGTAATTCGTCCATCTTTGAAATTATACTGTAAGAGATTAATACGAACCCGCCTTTAAATGCTCTCGCAAGGCGAGCTGTGAATAAACCGCCTTGCTCGGTCACCGTTCGCGCCCACATATGCGCTCACTCATCTCGCCTTGCAAAACAGCGGGTGTCCGCTGTTTTGAGAATTCAAGGCTCCGACTTTCGCTGTCTTGCCGTTCATCGTCGTTGTAATACCGCAGAGAGTATTACTGCCTCCTCTTCGCACCAATTCATTGCAAAATACGCTGTTTAAAGGTGCAAAGCAATTTAAAGCGACGAGCGGAATGTTTCATAGTAAAGCGGATACCCGCTTTACGTATTCCGCGAGAAAAGCAAACACAAATGTAAGTGTTTGCGTTGACCGTGCAAGGCGCCATTTCCTTGCGCCTTGCAAGAAAGATTGTGGTAAAATCAAGGCAAAGCCCGCAGAGCGTGCCACCCTAGGGCTCCCGCAAAAAAATGTTTTTTGCGGGAAGAGGAGATACTTGCGTTCAAGGTGCGGTGGCACATTTATGTGGTCCCGCACAAAATACGCAACGTATCGACGAGTTCAAGGGGTTTAACGCAGATAGTGCCGCAATATCCACGCTTTAAATCAAGTTCGTTTTATTCTCTTACAGTATACCACAACGGCGGCCGAAATTCAATTTATTGAAAGTAGTTTAAAGCGTGTGCGCGCAAAATTTTTGCGCGCACACGCTTTTAGCCGAGTGTTAAAAGACTGCACCTGATTTTAAGCTGGCATATCACAAAATATGCCGCGCGCTCAGTCTATCTGCGGCATCTCCTTTTCCCTTCTGTAACGCTCTAACGCGGCGAGGTATTTTGCAGAAAGCTCCAAATTATACCTCTGTTTCTCTTCGTAGGTGAGCGTGGAATAGTAAGCCTTGTCGGTCAGTCTTCCGATTGCGTCTGAAACTTCGCCGCATTCGTCGAGCATCTTTTTTACTTTGAGGTAGAATTCGTCGGGCGCTTCGCCCTTTATCTGCCGCTGTACCTTGCTGCCGATGTAGCTTTTTACCTTGTTTTCGTTAAGCCCCAAGTTTTTCGCCTGCAACTCGCCCTGCTTTATGTTATCTTTGCAGTTTTCCCAGAAGTTATTTTTAAGCCTTAGTTTTGCCTGACGTGCCATTGACTTTATGGTTTCCATAATAACTCCTTTTGCGCCAAAAAGCGACTTGTTGAAAAAATGAAAAAGCCCGACCGACGTCACGTCAGCCAGACCTTTTTGACTTAGTTCTTATTGCGTTTTCTTGCGGCTTCTGCCTTCTTGCGCCTCTTTACGGAAGGAGATTCATAAAATTCCTTTCTGCGAAGGTCGCCGATTATGCCGTCGCGCGAGCACTTTCTTTTGAACCTTTTGATGGCGCTCTCTACCGACTCGTTTTCGCCTACTCTTATGGTGGACATACCTTTAACTACCCTCCTTCGCCTGCGCACTTATTTGCCCGCCTCGTTCGGTGAGCTTTTGTATTATAGCAAACAAAAAAGCGCGTTGTCAAATATTTACAGCAAAAAATGCGCGCTTTTTTGAACGGATTTTAACTTTTTTTGCCGTCAGTTTATAAGCAGGGCTATGCTGTTGATGAATATGCCGACGAGCACGCTTATAAGATAGGTGACGGCAATCAGAATCAGGTTGCGCTTCAACTTTTTGCCGTTTTTTAAAAGCACGACGAAGCCGAGGCCGGCATTTGCGCACAGCCCCGCCACACAGCTGCCGAACGTCATAAACCCGTCGATGTAGGTCTGCGTGATAATTACGCTTGAAGCGCAGTTGGGTATGAGGCCTATCGCCGCCGTAATGAAGGGTTGAAGGTAAGGGCCGCCTATTATCAGCGAAGAGATTGCGTCTTCCCCTATTTCGTATATGATGCACCCGAGCACCATATTGACGATAAGAAGGTACAGCGCAATTTTAAGCGAGTGCAGAAGCGGGTCGACGAGGTAGACCTTTATATCGGTCTTGCCGTCGTGCTCGCGCCCGCACGAAAAGCAATGCACGTCGTCTTCGACTGAAAGGGGCATTACGGCGAGTTTTTCGTCCGCGAGCAAAAAGTTTGCGCCGTAGCCCACGCCAACCGCCACAATCAGCTTTATGACGATTATGGGCACTATCATATCCGCGCGCGAACCTTCGGAAAGCAGAATAATCAGCGCCTCGTCGGAGGTTGCGAGGAACACCGCAAGCAATGTTCCCGTGCGTATGAGGCCCCTGTCGTACAGCTTTGCCGCCATTACCGAAAAGCCGCACTGAGGTATGATTCCCGTGGCGGCGCCAATAAGCGGCGCCAGCCCGCCCTGCAATCTTTCGCGGTCACGGGTGAACGAGGTCTTGTGTTCCAACAGCTCTATCAGCACGTAAATCACGAAGATGAACGGGAATATTTTAAGCGTATCTAAAAACGCGTCTAAAATTGCATCCCACATAAAAATTCTTTTTTAACCGTTATATATTATAGCCTTTAAATTGATATGTAAAACAGCCGCCGCCGCGTTTTTTGCGCGGAGGGCAGATTATTTTTGAGCGTGCGGCAGATTGCTTTTAAAATTATTTTAAAAGCCGCGAAAGACTTTGGTTGCAAAGCCTTTCGCGGCGGGGTTATTTATGTTGTGAATATAGGCTTATTTCCGCTCACTGTCATTTCGTGTGCGCGTCAATGACAATGTAGTGTACCCACAGTCTCTCACTGTCATTTCGAGCGAAGCCGCGCGAACGCGTAGCGCGCTGCCCTGCCGAAGGTTTCCGCTTACGGAAAAC
>URMT01000103.1 GCA_900549005.1 uncultured Eubacteriales bacterium
CTGACTGGCCTTTCATGTAATCGTAAGCCGTCAACAGAAAACCGCCTGTTCCGCACGCCGGGTCGGCCGCAGATCACGGAGGCCAGCGTGGACTTTCCCGAGCCGTTGGCGCCGAGCACGCAGAGCCGCTCGCCGCGCGCGAGCTCGAGCGAGACGTCGTCGAGCGCGGTCACGCCTCCCGCTCCGGAGCCCCCCTCGTAGACGAGGCTCACGTGCGACAGGCGCACCAGGGTGTCGAGCTCCCGCTCCACGCGCTTCTCGGCCACCCGCGCCTAGCGGCTGACCAGAGCGGAGACCGGGCCCTGCACGAGCGCGGTCACGATGCAGTTGAGGACGATCTTGAGCAGGTTGAACGGCAGCAGGATCGGCACGATCATGGCGATGACGTCGGCCGTCGAGACTGCGGTGTAGAGCGGCGTCACGACGATGTTGCCGGCGACGCAGGCGGCGAGCGAGACCATGCCGCCCACGACCATGCCCGCGACCAGCCCGCGCGTGCCGCCCACGCGGCGTGCGACGCTACTGCGGCATAAGTCACAGCGGCGGCAGGCACGCGCTTTTGAAGGCAAAAGACGCGGGCAAGGACCAGACCTACTTTTTGAACCAGGTGCGCGAAAGCCAGCTTGAAAAGGTGGCGTTCCCGCTTGCCGACCTCACCAAGGCCGAAGTGCGCGCCATTGCCGAAGAATACGGGCTTGCCAACGCAAAGAAGAAGGACAGCACGGGCATATGCTTTATCGGCGAGAGGAACTTCCGCAACTTTTTAAAGACCTATCTCCCCGCGCAGCCGGGCGAGATACGCACGCTCGGCGGCGAGCTTGTGGGGGAGCACGAGGGGCTGATGTACTACACAATAGGCCAGCGCAAGGGGCTGGGGCTTGGAGGAATGCACGGCGAAGAGGGCAGGTGGTTTGTTGTTAAAAAAGACCTGGAACACAACGTGCTGTACGTTTCGCACGGCGACGAAAGTCCGCTGTATTCGCGCGCCTGCCTTGCGACGGAGTGCAATTTTATAGCCTTCGAGCCGCCTGCGGGCGAGTTTGAGTGCACGGCAAAATTCCGCTACCGCCAGGGCGAACAGCGCGTGCTGGTGAAGGTTGAGGGCGACAGAATGAACATTGAGTTTGCCGAAAAACAGCGCGCCGTAACCGAGGGACAGTATGCCGTGTTGTACGACCAAACGCGCTGCCTGGGCGGCGGCCTTATAACGCGGGTGGACTACTGACGATATGGAAATTACTTACTCACAGGACAGGGAATTTACAAAAGAGGAGCTTGAAGAGCTGTTCCTTTCGGCTGGTTGGGATTCGGGAAGATACCCCGAGCGGCTGAAAAGGGCGATGCACGGATACAGCCTGGTTATAAGCGCGCGCGACGGCGGGAAACTTGCTGGCCTTATATGCGCTATGGACGACGGCGAGATGACGGCATACGTACACTACCTGCTCGTAGCGCCCGAATGGCGCGGGCGGGGCATAGGCGGCCGCCTTACCGAGCTTATAAAGGAGCACTACAAAGACTACCTTAAAATAGCACTGATTGCCTCTGACGGGAGTGAAGAATTTTACCGCAGGCTGGGCTTTGAAAGGGCGGACGGCACGCCGATGTACTTCACCGAAATGGAGAACTGAACGGCACCGCTTTGCGGAGGAAGTATATTTTTGCGGCTTACGACTGTGCGCCGCTTCGCACAAAACAAATCCTTTACCTTTGTTGCTCCGAAAAGCGCAAACCAAGCGCAGAAATTTTTTATAAAAAAATCAATTGCCTGCGGCATATGCCGCAGGCAATTTGCGCCCGCGCGGAAAAAATTTCCGCGCGGGCGCACTTCATAAGTCCCGATAAAAATTATACAGAAATTGTTCGGCCCCTTGAATTACACGGCCTTTTTGCGCGGACGGGCGCGCAGTTCGCTCTCTATCTTCTTGCACTCTTCGGCAAGCTCTTCCTCGCTCTCGCCCACCTCTACTCCGTCTAAAATGTTCTGCAATTTATATTCTTTGTTGAGGTAACGTATGGTCTGGAAGCCGATTACAGCCGTGAGCGTGCCGTTGGTAAGGCCCTGCACAGAGCTGTCTACAAGCGCGGATATGGCCGAACCGAGGAAGGGTATGCCCTTGGCGGCGTCGCCCATCGTCTTTACTATTCCGTTGCCGATTTTGAGCGAGCCGAGGCCGTAGGAAACCAGCGAGTTGCGCACAACAGCGGCAAATATCTTTACAAGCTGCGTTTCCGAGGGACGGAAGCCGTAAAGAAAGACTATGTCTTTAATAAGTTGCAGGTTGACCACGGCAACCAGCGCGGCGTCTGTGCGCGAACTCTGCGAAAGTGCGGAAAAGGCGGCAGATTTTAAGGCGTAGCGGAATATGTAATCTTTTGCCGTCTTTTTCACCTTGCCCGAATACAGCGCGGTGAGCGCGCGCTTTATGCCATCGTCGTCGCCGTCTGCAAGGCAGGAGGCAAGCTCGGCTAAAATGGCGTCGTCGTACATACCCGCACTCTCCACGCGTGTGCCCAAATCGACCATATGTGCGGCTATATTGCGGCGCACGCGCCTGTTGTGGCGCTTTGCGGCGCCGGCGTGCGCGGCGTTTACGTTGGTCTTGAAATAGTTCATACGCAGAATTTTAACGAGCGGAACTATGAACAGAAGTATGTACAGTACCACCGCAACGGCGGCCGCGGCGTAGCCCGCGTATTCGTTCACGTTCCACAGTTGCAGGGTAAGCGATATAAGGCACCACGCCAGAAAAACGCCTATTATGCCCGCGAGCACCACGAGTATGAGGCGCGCCGTCTTGGTGTTGCGGTGCTTGACGTACTTTTCTTCATACTCGTATATCGTCATTTTTTCGTTTGAATTTTTCTTTTTCATAACAGCAGAATTCCATAATTATTTGTTATTTTTTACGCGCAAAAAATTATAAATAATTTAAATAAAAATTGCGAAAAAAATGAATTAAATTATTATTAAATATAAAATTGTTTTCGTAATTTTTTTGCCGATTATTTTATAGGTTTTTTACTCAAATCAGAGGTTTAAACTGAATTTATACAGCTCGCTCTTGGTCACGCCCCTGTCCTTTGCGGCGCGCTTTACCGCCTCTTTTTTATCCAGCCCTTCGGCCATATAGTGGCGTATGTGCTCCTCTTCCGAAAGTTCGCAAAGGGGGTTTTCTTCCTCGGGCGCACCCCCGATAACCAGCACATACTCCCCCCTCTTTTCTCCTTCAAGCCCCTTTGAAAGGGTGAAGGATATTGCCTCTTCGTGCAGTTTTGTAATCTCGCGCACGGCGCAAGCGGGGCGGTCGCCGAACACGGCATACATATCCGATATATACCTGTCCACGTCCTGCGGGGCGGCGTGAAAAATCATCGTTAAACCGAGCGATTTATATTTTTCAAGAAGGCGCTTCCTTTCGCCCGATTTATCGGGCAGAAAGCCGATAAACGCAAAGCGGTCTGCGGGCATTGCCGAAAGAATCAGCGCAGAGAGCGCGGCGTTTGCGCCCGGAATTATTGTATATGGCACGCCCGCCTCTTTGAGTGCCGCGCACACAACGGCGCCAGGGTCGGAAATTACGGGCATTCCCGCGTCGGAAATTACCGCCACTTCCTTGCCCTCTTTTGCCGCCTCGATTATCTTTTCTGCCGCGGAGCGCTCGTTGAACTTATGGCAGCTGACGAGCGGCTTTTTTATGTCGTACGCGCCCAGAAGGCGCATAGAGTGGCGGGTATCCTCGCAGAATATTATATCGGCGGCGCGCAGAACTTCGAGCGCGCGGAGCGTTATGTCCTTTAAATTGCCGATAGGCGTTGCAACGAAATTGACCATAAAAAATACCTTGTTCAATTCACAAAATTTTCGCCCTGGCCGAGTGCGAAAATTTTCGTGAGTTCAAGAAACTAAGTTTCTCTTGCCGCGACCGCTAAGGGCCCACGAATTATATAGTCGCGGCAATTCACTTCCAGTGAGCCTGCTGACCGCAGCAAATTGTGTCCTGCTGCGGCGGGAAACCCGCCTTGCGACATTGATTACTTTTTATACTCACGAAAAATCTTTTTTTGCGTGAATTTACAGCCTTGAAATAATTTTCTATTCACGAAAATTTTACTGCTTGCGCGCAGTAAAATTTTCGTGATTTTTCAGCGGCTATGCCGCTGCTTACTTATAACAAACCGCTCTTACCCGTTTACGACGGCGGGGAGAACTTCTATCCCCTCCCTGCCGCCGAGCGTGCCTTCAACCATTATAAGGTATGGTTTGCCGCCCTCCCTGCCGCACACGTACTGCATACGCTTTGGCTCGATTCCGCGCGACTTCATTCCGTAAATCAGTTCGGCAGTCCTATCGGCACGGTTGATTATGCCCAGCCTGCCCCCAAATTTGAGGGTGCGCGCCGCCGCGTCTAAAATTTCTGAAAGGGTAATGGTTATCTCTTTGCGGCAGATGGCCTTTTCGTACGAGATATTTTCAAAGCCGCCGCGCTCGTAGGGCGGGTTGCACAGAATGAGCGAAAAGGCGCCGTTATATTCCTTGCCTATATCCTGTATGCGCGTGCATACGGCGCGCGCATTAGCTGTGCCGTTGCAGGCGATGGTGCGCGCAGACATATCCGAGAGGGCAGGCTGCATTTCAAACAACGTTACGCCCTTTACGTGCGGGTTGAGGCACAAAAAGTGCAGGCCGACTATGCCGCTTCCCGCGCAAAAATCGGCGACCGCGTCCCCTTTTTTGCCCTTTACGAATTTAGAGAGAAGAACGCTGTCTGACGTGAACCTGTAAAGGCTTACGTTCTGTATTATTTTTTTATCGCCGAACAGCTCTTCGAGCACTTCGCCGTCTTTAAGCGCGATATCCATAGCACAATTATACAATACCTTGCGCAGTTTTGCAACAATATGAGATTTCTCCGCTTCACTCACTTCGTTCGTTTCGGTCGAAATGACAAAGACTATATCAAGAAATTGTCTACCCTTCCGTCACACTTCGCGTGCCACCTCCCCTAAGCAAGGGGAGGCTTACCATTACCCCTGCCCATCACGGGTTCAGAGAAGCAAGCAAGACAAGGCGAACGCTCTACCACATTCCTGCACGTCAACCCTTGGAGATGCGAGCAGTACAAGGAGCGCGAGGAAAACCTGA
>URMT01000104.1 GCA_900549005.1 uncultured Eubacteriales bacterium
GCACGGGCATTTTTTGCCCGTGCAGGGGCCTTTTCTTACTGCTGAAAATTTTCCGTAAGGTTCAGTGCCTTTCATTGCGCGAACCCTCGGCATCGGTAATTATGCCGTCGATTTTTATTGCCGCATAGTCCCTGATATCAAGGCACTTGCCGCAGTTATCGCATATCTTGTTCGGGTCGAGGTCGCACGTTTCGCACTCCATACAGCCTATGCACTCCCTGTCGTAAAGCACGCACTCCTGACGATATTTGCCGTTTTCTGACATACTTTGCCTCCGCTACTACTATATTATACTTAATAAATTTTAAAATTCAAGCAATTTTCTATAAACATTTGTTTGCAATTCAAAAAATATTGTGATATAATAGCATCAGGAGATAAAATTATGAAGTCTAACGAAAAATACAACGCCGTGTTTGAGTTTATAAAAAGCTATATTTCAGAGAACGGCTATTCGCCTTCCGTGCGCGAAATCTGCGCAAACTGCGGAATTAAGTCTACCGCCACAGCCTATCAGTATATGAACAAATTAAGCGAACAGGGGCTTATAAGCAAGGCGGGAAACAAAAAGCGCGCCGTTGCCATTAAAGGCGCACCTGCGGGAAAGAGCGTAAGCGTTCCGCTCGTCGGTACGGTAGCCGCAGGCCAACCTATTTTCGCTGACGAAAATTATGAGGGTTACTATTCCCTTCCCTCTGAATTTTTCGGCTCTGACGATATGTTTATGCTCACGGTAAAGGGCGATTCGATGGTCAAAATCGGTATGCTCGACGGCGATAAAATCGTTGTGAAAAAGCAGAACACCGCCGACAACGGCGACATTGTTGTTGCGCTTGTTGACGACAGCGCGACGGTGAAGCGCTTTTACAGGCGCGACGGCAAGTTCATTCTTCATCCCGAAAACGACGATATGAGCGACTTTGTGTTCGACGACGTCGCCGTGCTTGGAAAAGTTGTTGGACTTATGCGCAACATCTGATTGCGCGTAAGTTGCATACGCTTTCAGAGTTTGCCGAATCGATAAAATGAATATAAATTTAAGCGCCGCCGACTTGCACAGTCGGCGGCGCTTTTTAACAGTATGTGCTTTTAAAGATTTCTCAGCGCGGGCTACGGCCTTGGTCGAAATGACGGGACGGACGTACGCGCTGCGTTAATAAGGAGCGAATCGTTAAGCGGCGCAGGCGCTGCCTTTTTAAATTGATTTCAAGTACTCAACTTCGGCGGGCGTGAGCTTTCTGAAAGCACCCCTGTCGAGTCCGCGGAGGGAGAGTTCGCCAACTTTGGTGCGCTTTAACAGGGTCACCTCCCTGCCTATCGCCGCAAACATCTTGCGTATTTCGCGGTTTTTTCCCTCCCGCAGAACCAGCTCAACCTTCGTGTAGTCCTTGTTGGTTTCAACGATATGCGCCCTGCACTTTTTGGTTACGTAGCCGTCGATTTCGATGCCGCTTCGTATGGGGTTGAGGTCAGCCTCCGTGAGCCTGCCCTCAACTTTGACGAGATAAGTTTTGGGCACTTCGTTGGAAGGGTGCGTAAGGTGCTGGGCAAGTTCGCCGTCGGTGGTGAGAATGAGCAACCCTTCGCTGTCGTAGTCAAGCCTGCCAACGGGGTAAACCCTGCCTACGCCGTCGCCCAGAATATCCATTACCGTCTTGCGACCCTTGTCGTCGGAAACTGTGCAAAGATAGCCCTTGGGCTTATGCAGAAGGTAGTATTCGTTTTTCTTTACAGAAACGGGCCTGCCCTCCACCTTTATGTTGTCGCCGTCATTCACGTCGTCGCCGAGGCCTGCGGGCCTGCCGTTTACGGTGACTTTGCCCTCGGCTATCAGCCTGTCGCATTCGCGCCTGCTGGCAACTCCGCACTGCGCCAGATATTTATTTATTCTCATAGTATCGTCCTTAATTATCTTTTAGACTATACTATATAAAATTGCGCTAAAAATCAAGTCATTTTGGCAATAAATTTCAAGCTCGCCCACTTCCGCTCCGCAAGGCCCTTCCTTAGGCCTGCACGCGTAGCTAAGCTCGCTCCCCTTTCTAAGCACAATGCGTCCTTCCGCAACCGGCGAACACAGCCTGCCGCCGCATAAAAACACGCGGCTTACAGGCAATACTGCGACTTCGTAATTTTCAAAGCCGTAATCGAGCAGTGCGGCGCTCTTGCCGTACATATCGTATTCGTTCAGCACCACCGTCACAATCTCCATTCCGCCGCGCATCGCCGAAGATACCAGGCACCTGCCCGCCTTCATTGTGTAACCCGTCTTAACGCCCGTCGCGCCGTCGTAGTTATACAGCATCTTGTTTTTGTTGGAATAACTGCGGTAGGCGCCGTTCCAGTTTTTAGTGCCCACAACCTTGCGGAAGATATCGTTCTGCATAGCCGCGCGGGCTATTGCGCACAAGTCGCGCGCCGTTGTGTAATGGTCATCGTCTGGAAGTCCGCTGGGGTTTGTAAAGTGCGTAGACTTCGCCCCGAGTTCAAGTGCGCGGGCGTTCATATCGTCTGTAAATTTATCTACGCTTCCGCTGTGAATTACGGCGAGCGCCGTGGCGCTGTCGTTCCCCGACCGCAGCATAAGGCCGTACAAAAGGTCGCGCACGTCTATTTCTTCGCCCTTTTTGAGGTAGATACTCGAACCCTCTACACCCACGGCGCAGTCGGGCACGATGACCACCCTGTCAAGGTCGCAGTCCTCGCATATTAAAAGCGCCGTCATAATCTTTGTGGTGCTCGCCATAGGAAGGGCAACGTCGGCATTGCTCTCTTGAAGCACGGTGCCCGAATACAACTCTTCCGAAATGCAGGCGGAGCGCGAAAGTGCGTCTGCCCTGCCCGCGCCCGTCCGCAGGACGGGTACGGCAAAAGCGAGCAATACCGCCGCAAGGAGCGCGCACAGCAATCTGACTTTGCCGCGCCTCGACGGACTATACATTTTCCGTAATGGAGTGAACGAGGTCGCCCGTCTTTTCAATCAGCGTGTCTATCGCCGCATCGTCCATTTTAAGCAGTCTGCAACCCTTGCCGTCGTCCACAAGGAAGCCCTTCGGCTTTACGGTTACAACCGTGCCGTTGCCGCCCGCAATCTTAAAGCCGTCAGTCTGTTTGTATGTCTTTATGTCGCCGTACTCTCCGCCGCCGCTCAGATTGACCACCGTCACCGAAGAGAGCGGAATGACCTGCGTACCGCTGACGGTGATAATTGATTCGCCGATTACCGTGTTGGCGTCGGCCACCTTTTCGAGCGCCTTGGGGGGCTGGTCGAAGTTGTTTTCCCTTCTCTGTTCTCTTATCTTCATATTCTCTCCATTAAAAGTACAAAAAGTATTTTAAGCGCCGCCACGAGGTTGATTACGCTTACTGCCTTCGCGCAATATTTTATCTCGGAATGTTCCGCGTTTAAAATCACATAGTTTTTGAGTTTGCAGGCGCTGCCCGATTTATCGATATAACTGTAAAGCGGAAAAGTTACGGCGCTCTGCAAAAGCGCGGCGTAGGCACTCTTTTCGCTGCCCAGCCCGAAATCTGAAAGCTGTATGATTTTGAACACGCACAGATTGTCCAAAGCTATTTTACCGTCGCGCACGGCCGCTGCGGGGTTGATTCCCGCTTCTTTGCCGTTAATCATAATTCTGCCGTCCTCCTCTGTATTTACGTTCAGAAAGCGGAATATCCTGTACAGGCAGAAATTTGCCGAGGCATACTTCTTGCCGCTGTCGGCATAGGCGTATACGCTTACGTAAACGGGCAGAACACTCACAAAAAACAGCGCCGTGCCGCCGTATACTATAAAATTTTCCACAAAAATATTATCTGTAAGACAACACGAATTATACTATATTTTTATGCCGCCGAATGTCGGCATACAGGCGCGTTAATCAGAAGTTCTTGATTATCCTGTGGAGCGGGCAGGTTGCTTAAAATAAAAATCACAGGGGCGGCAGTATGCCGCCCCTGTGGGAAAACCTGTATTCGTTTTAGGCTGTTTTAATGATTTAAGCCGCCTTACCAATAAACTAAACTGAATTTTCCGCCTCAGAGAAAATTACTCTTCTGCGCTTGCAAGCTCGCTTTGAAGTTCGCCTATTTCCTGTTCAAGCTGGGCACGCGTCTTTTTGTATTTTTTGCAGGTCACAAATTCCGCAGCGCCCGAAATAGCGAGAAGAATGAGCGAAAACGCATAGAGCGCCGCCGACGCTACGCCGTAGTTGAGGGCTTTTACGGAGTTTGCGTTGCCGCTTTCAAGGCTGGAAAACCATACATAGCCCATCAGCGTTGCGCGCTGTTCCAGCACGATGTAAAAACACATACAGATGAGCGCAACTGCCAGCATACGCAGCGCGTCAAGCACTATCATACTTGCCTCTCCCTTCAAGAATATGCCCGCAAAGAGAACTACAAGTATAAGCACAGCAGATATTTCGGTGAGTACCATCACTTCGTCGAGCGCGGTTATCGCGTATGTATCGTTTGCGTGCGAGCTGATATACGCCAGATATTCGGCTATCATCAGGCACACTACGGGCAACGCAAGCAGCGGCGAAGCGTAAGGGTTCCTTTTAACGAGGTAGTTTTTTACCGTACGCATCATTTGCCCTCCTTTAAGGCTTTGCGCCTTTTACTTTCCGCCACATAGGGCGATATGAGTTCTGCGTAAACATACATTACGAAGCCAGCCGCGATGAGTACGCCTGCCGCTATCTCTACGCCGATATACGCGGCGCGCCACCAGTTCCAAACCCAGACAACGCGGGTATCTTCGGTCATCCAGTTGGCAAGATTGCTCTGCGAGAATGCCCACAGCGAATGCACGAACATTTCTGAATCACCCGAGTCAAGACCACCCGTAAAACGGGTGGCTTGCAAAAGCCCTAAAAGGGCTTACTA
>URMT01000105.1 GCA_900549005.1 uncultured Eubacteriales bacterium
AAAATAGCGCCGCATTTTACGGCGCGCACCGCCTATTTATTACTATAAAAAAACCCTTTAAAAGTTTACTTTTTATCGACGAATTCCAGCACCTCGTCGAAGAGGTTTTCGCGCTTTGCCGTCTTTGTGAAGCGCACGGGCTTATCCCTGAGTGACGAAAGGTTTTTGGGCACCGCCATTGCCGTTGCGGCGTGCAGGCGCTTTATGCCCTTGAAGCTGTCCTTTACGTCGTTGCCCGTCACGGCATAAAGCACGTCCTGCGGGAACTTATAAGGGTTGGCGGTGGATACCACTACCATCTTGGTGGTGTCCTTTTTGTTCTTTTCGAACCAGTCGAGCGCGACCTTCATTGCGCAGCCAGTGTGAGTGTCCATAGTATAGCCCGTGTCGCAGAACAGGTCGTAAATGGTTTCTACGACCTCGTCCTCGTTGGCGAAGCCGCCGTCGAAATTTTCGGCAATGGCCGCCTTTTCTTCGGGGGTTATGTTGTATTCGCCCTTGTTTTTCAAATCGTCCATCAGCTCTTTGGTGCGCGCGGCGTTCCTGCCGCATACCTCGAACAGAAGCCTTTCGAGGTTGGACGAGATGAGGATATCCATAGAGGGCGAAGTCGTTTTATAGAAGTTGCGGTGGGTATCGTACTTGCCGCTTGCAAAGAAGTCGGTGAGGATATTGTTCATATTGGAAGCGCAGTGCAGACGCCTTATGGGCAGGCCCATACGCTTTGCGTAGTACGCGGCGAGTATGTTGCCGAAGTTGCCCGTGGGTACGGAAAAGTCTATGCCCTCGCCCATCTCTATCTGCCCGCCGCTCACCAAATCGAGGTAGGACGAAAAATAGTAGGCTATCTGCGGCGCAAGCCTGCCGAAGTTTATGGAGTTGGCGGAAGAGAGTATGACGTTCTTTTCTTTCAAAACTTTGGCATACTCTTCGCTTTGAAATATGCGCTTTACCGCCGTCTGGCAGTCGTCGAAGTTGCCCTTTACGGCAACTACGTTCACGTTGCCGCCCTCCTGCGTGCACATCTGCAACTTCTGCATCTTCGACACGCCGTCGTCGGGGTAGAACACCATTATCTTTATGCCTTCGGCGTCTTTGAAGCCTTCGAGCGCGGCCTTGCCCGTATCGCCCGAGGTGGCCACGAGAATGAGAACCTGCTCCTTTATGCCGCAGATGTCGCAGCCCTTGCGCAGAAGGTAGGGAAGGACGGTGAGCGCCATATCCTTGAAGGCGCACGTGGGGCCGTGCCACAGTTCGAGAATGTATATGCCGTCGTCGATTTTTACGAGCGGAGCGGGGTCGCCTTCGAATTTGGAGTACGCCTTATCCAGCGCGGACAAAAGCTCCGCGCCGTCGTATTCGTCGAGGTATTTTTTTAGCACCTTAGCCGCCCTTTCGGGATAGCTCATAGGGAGCATCTCTTCCAGCTCCTCACGAGTCACGGGCGGGAAAGTTTCGGGGACGAAGAGTCCGCCGTCGTCCGCAAGCCCCTTTACAATTGCCTTTGCGCCGCTCACCTTTTCGCCGCCGCGCGTGCTGATAAAATTCATTGTGTACTCCTTAAAACAATCAACGTAAAAAAAACTTAATTGCCCCGCGCTGCGCGCAGGTTTTTATATCGCCCTGCCCGCACAGCAGAAAGGGAGCGCGAAAAATTGCGCTCCCCCTGAAAGAACGGGATTATATACGTATCAAACGTATTTTGCAACAAACTCGGGCAGGCTCTCTGTGGGGCAACTGCAAGTAATGGTTATTACTATGTTGTTGTCGTTCGAGAGCTTGTCGAGCATATAGAATATGCCCGCCATATCCGCAAGTTCCTTGCCCGCTATGCGCGCAATGCCGTCTATGTAGATGTATTCGTAGTCGTGGTTGCCCGCGGCTATGCCCTTTACGAAGCCGCAGAGCGCGTCTTCGCCGGCGATGTTATAATCGGTTACGTCTATAAAGCGCACGGAGCGCGCCAAGTCGTACATATACCTCTTTGTATCGGTTATGAACGCGCTGACGCCCTTTGCCTGAGCCGCGTCTTTGTTTGCGGCGTCTATCAGTTTTTTAGTCTTGCCCGTGCCCTTGGCGCCCGTGATAATTTTAATCATTTAATATCCTCCTTCATACCGTATGGGGTATGTTTATTCTATTTTAACAGCAAAACGGAGGAATTTCAATACCTTTATAAAAATTTACGCAAAATTTTTATAAATGGCCTGTATAATTTCACATTATGGCAAAATAACGTTTGATAAGAACGTAGTTTATGCACTGACGGTCGTAAAAAATAATTTACGTGCGCAAGGTGAACGCCATACACCACCTGCCAATCAACCCTTGGAGATGCGAGCAGTACAAGGAGCGTGCGGAACGCTGCGAAGGAGCTTACTTAAAGGTAAGTGACTGAGCAGAACCGTAAGCGCGACACGGTAATGCGACGCATATACAAGGGAAAACGGAGCACGAAAAATTCGTAGCTCCTTATTTTATTTTCTTTACAAGGGCCTCTATCCGCCTCAACCCCTCTTCCATCTCTTCCATCGAAAGGGCGTAAGAAAGGCGGACGCAGTCGTCTGCGCCGAAGCATATGCCGGGCGTGAGCGCAACTTTTGCGTGGGTTAAAAGCAGGTTCGACATATCCATCGAGCCGTTTATCTTTTCGCCCTCGTAGCTCTTGCCGTAGAACTTGTCGCACACCAGCATTACATAGAAGGCGCCTTCGGGCCTCACGTAATCGAGGCCGAGGGGCTTCATTCCGTCAAGAATTTCTTCCATTCTGTCGCGGCGGGCGGCAAACGCCTTTACCATCTCTTCCATAGGGCCTGTGGGACCTTCGAGCGCGGCCAAAGTCGCATACTGCGTCATAGTGTTGACGTTGGAGGTTGCGTGGCTCTGGAACGAGGATATTGCCTTGGCAATTTCGGGTGCGGCGGCAAGATAGCCCAGCCTCCAACCCGTCATCGCGTACGACTTCGACACGCCGTTTACCGTTATGGTCAGTTCCTTCATTTTGGGCGAAACCGAGGCGATTGAGAAGTGCTTCTGTCCGCCGTAGATGAGCTTTTCGTAGATTTCGTCGGCGAGCACCAATACGTCGTGCTTTTCGCACACGGCGGCGATTGCCCTTATTTCATCTTCCGAATAAACTGCGCCCGTGGGGTTATTGGGGCTGTTGAAGATGAGCATTTTGGTCTTGGGGGTTATTTCCGCTTCAAGCTGCTCTGCCGTGATTTTGAAGCCCGATTCGCGGGTGGCATAGACGTATACGGGCACGCCGCCGCAGCACTTTACCTCCTCGGGATAGGTCAGCCAATAGGGAGCGGGTATGATTACCTCGTCCCCCTCGTCTATCGTGGCGAACACGGCGTTGAATATCGAGTGCTTTGCACCGTTTGAAATTATTATCTGCGAGGGCTCGTAATCGAGGCCGTTGTCCTCTTTGAACTTTTTGCACACTGCCTTTTTGAGGGCGGGGAGGCCCGCAGCGGCAACATATTTGGTGTAGCCCTTGTCAAGCGCGTCTTTTGCGGCCTGAACGATGTGCGCGGGGGTGTTGAAGTCGGGTTCGCCAACGCCGAACGAAATTACGTTTTCGCCCGCCGCTTTGAGCTCGGCCGCCTTTGCCGACATAGCAAGCGTCATAGAGGGGGAAATTGTGGCAACTCTCTTGGAAATTTTACTCATAACCGCTTCCTTTTGCCAAAACTTCATTTAGTCCGCAGGGCGTGCCACCGCCGGATACAGAGGGAGTCGCGCCGAGCAGGATTCTTACAGAAGTTTTTGCCGTAAAATTGATTTTCCATTCAATTATACATAATTTAACTGCGTTTGACAAACGTTTGAGCAAAATTTGTTCGCGCTGTGCGTTTTGTTACTATTCCCGCCCGTTTTGTTACTTTGCGCATAAAAATAAAGCGCCGCGCAAAATTATGCGGCGCGCTTATTTAGTAAGAAAAGGCGTGGCGCCGAAAAATTTTTTCGGCGCCACGCCTTGAAAAACTACCTTTAAATGGGGCATATTGCGGGGGCAATTATGCTCCCGTGACGTAAATCACCAGCTCCTGCCCGCCCGACGGTACGGTGACCGACGAAATATCGAGGCTCTGTGAATGTGCGGCGTCCTCATAGAACAGATAGTCGCCCGCCTCGCCGAAGCCGTATGCCGAGCGGCTGAAATCGGCAGCCGAAAGTTCGGCGCCGTACTTCCTGTATACCGTATATTCCCCGCCGCCATAATTAAACACAACTTTGCCGTACTCCGCAGGGCTGTAATTGCCGAAATACAGCGTAATATCGGAAGTGACGTCGGCCGTATACTTTACAAGGCAGTCGTCGTCGGTATAAAAGAAATCGTCGCGCATAAAGCCCGTATCCGAGCCGCCGAAATCAGGATACTCCCCGCGCAGGGTATCGAATGTGAATTTTTCGCCGTCGTCCACTCGGACGGTATATTCCCCGCCCGAGAGCGCGCCGTTTGTCAGTTCCATTACCGTCACGGTATGCCCGCCCGAACAGCCCGAAAAGGCAACCGCAGCAAACCACGCCGCAACGCACGCCGCGCCAATAATTATATTACGAATTTTCATAGTTATCCTCCTTATACCTGCATTATACCCCCCCCCAAGACAAAATGTCAATACCCAATTAAAAATAAAAATATTAGTTAAAGTTATGTTGCGTATAAATTTTGTTTAACAACCAAAAAGGTCTGCGCCCCGCGGCGGAAGCCGCGG
>URMT01000106.1 GCA_900549005.1 uncultured Eubacteriales bacterium
AATAACCTTTGACAGAGAGATTATGACCGAAACCGAGCGCAGCCTTTTAAGGCGCGACGTGATGCGCGTAGCCGAAGAATACTTTGAAACGGAGGGCGACGGCGAGCTTGACTTAACCCGCACGGAAGAAGGCTTTTCGGTTTGCCTGATATTCCGCGCAAGGAGAATTAAAAAAGCGCACAGCCCGCAATAAAAAAATTATAATTTTTTAATAATTTAAAACCGATTTTTTGTTGTAAATTTTTCGGGCAGTATCACTAATTAAAAATAAAATAATTTACAGACTTAAAATCACAGAAAAACAGCCGCCGCGCCCGTTGCGGCGCGGCGGCTGTAAAATATTCATACCAAAAATAAATTATTTTTTATTGTGCTTTTACGCGGAAAAAAATTATAAAATAATTGCAGTTTTATTACGCGGAAAAAATACAATTTTTCCTCTTTTTTTATATAATTTACAAGCCGTAAATCATACCGACGGCCGCGCGAAGCTCTTCGCCGTCGCCGCTGAACGGCGCGGGCGCTTCCACCATATTGCAGCCGTCTTCCGCAGTCAGGCCTACGCCGTGTATAGTCTTGTTGTTGGCCCAATATATCTGCGCGGTCGTAAGTTTTAACGCCTCGCCTGTGGCAAAGTTGCGGAACGTCGTCTGCATTATTCCCTTTCCGTAGGTCTTTCCGCTCTTTACCTGTTCTGCGGTTACGTTCATAGAGTCGAGGTATTCCTGCGAGTACTGCGATATATATATATTGTTATAGTCGAGCACCTCATAACTTACGAGCGCGCCGATTAAGGCTTCGGAAGCGCTCGCCGTGTTGCTGTTGGCAAGCACGTAAACATCCACGTCAGAGCCGATGGTCTGTTCGGCGGAATAGCTTGCGGCGGCGTAACTTTCGGAAGAGCCGTCTTTGTAGCGCGCCGTCATCACGACTTCGCCCGCAGGGCCTTCGAAACAGCCCGAAATGCCCTGCATAGCGCTCACTAAGCCGCCTCCGTCGTTGCGCAAATCGAGGATGAGCGAAGTGCAGCCGAGCTCGTTTATCTTTTCGGCGGCGGCGAGGAACTGGTTTACCGCATTGCCGTAGAACTGCGAAAGGCTTATATACGCGGCTCCGTCGGGCAGATATTCTATCGCGTCGCCCGCAGTTCCGGTCATCGTAAGCGCGTCGTCGCCCGCAAAGGTCCAGGCATTATCGTTCGTTGCAAGCAACACGTACGACGTGGAGTAGTCCTCCCTCTGCAAAGTGTAAGCTCCGCCTTCGGTCGCAAGCGTTATGCTTCCGTCTTCGGGAACGGAGTCGATGAAGTCGGAAAAAGCCGAAAGCGAGGTAAAATCGGTGCGCTCCCCCTCGTACTCGCCGTATAAAAGCACGTCGCCCGAACGGATTCCCGCCCTGAAAGCGGGTGAATTGCCTATGCAGGAATATACCGTAAGCCCGATATAGGGAATGTATGAACAGCTGATGCCGAATCCGCTGCGCGAACCTGCGTTTTCGCTCTGCTGGGCGGCATATTCTTCGGCGGTATAATATTCGGAATAGATATCAAGGTACTTCGCCACGAGCGCGTCTATCGCAGTTTCTTCCGCGTCGTCGGTATCGACGTCGGTATAGTAGTAGTCGCGTATGATTTGAAGCGCCCAGTCGTAAGAAGTTGCGCCGAAGGCGCCCCTCACCCAATACCCGGCAAAAAATACAAGCACCAATACCGCCGCGGCAAGAACGGAGCACGCGACGGTAAGGAGCACTTTTTTAGTTTTTTTTGATGGTGAATTCATAACTCAGTTCCCACGGCTGCGGGAATATACGCAGCAGAGTATTTTAAAGGCCACGGCCTCGTCGAACACGCGGATATCCAGCCCCGTCGTCCGCTTGATTTTATCGAGGCGGTACATCATAGTGTTTCTGTGCATATACAGTTCGCGCGCGGCGGCAGAAATATTGAGGCTGCACTTTATAAAACATTCTGCCGTGCGCATCAGTTCGCCGTCTGCGAACACCTTTTTAAGGCCCTTTACGTCGCACAATGCGGCAAGTTTTTCCGCCTGTTTTTCGGTAACGGACGAAGCGACTTCCGCAAGGGCTGCCGAAAGCTGCTTGTTTTCTCCGCCGGAGTCTGTGCGGATTACGCGGTTTTCTTCTTCCATTTTACGCCTCCTTTACAATAATTATACTACTTTCCTTTCCCCCTTGCAACACGCGGCGAGAAATGCGCGCGAAAAAGTATTGAAAATAATGTGAACTTTTTTACGCGCCGCCTTAAATTGTGAAATATGTGTGAAAATACCCCCCCCTCCTGCCGCACAAAGGCGCGGATTGCCTTGCCGCAGGGCGGCTTTATCTGCGCCCTTGCAGGCAAACGGAGCGCCGCAGGCCGTTTCTTTTCGGGAAAGATATAATACGGCGCCGGGCGCGCATACTTTTAATACAGGGGATATAAAATTATTCAGGGGAAAAAACGCACTTTCGCCGCGGCATATCCCCGCACAAACCGTATTCGCGGGCGCATATGCCCTTGCGCGGCGCCCGCTCAGGCCCCGGCTTACGGCCTGCGGGGGCGAAAGACAATTTTTTTACCTTCCAATATTGTCTTTGCCCTTGACAGATTTATAATTTTGTATTAAAATATATCATAGACGGATAAGTTAGATTATTTCTGCTTCCGTTTTACCCGCGGCGGATTAAAAAAACGCACCGCGGCAGATAAATGCAGAACTTGAAAAAAATTAAATTTTTTTAGGCTAATAAAACCACTACTGACGGAGATTTATTATGAGTACGACAAATCAAAGCAAAAAGTATCTTTCTGTAATTACGTACTGCATAGCGCTCGTGTGCCTTCTCCTCGGGCTGTTCCTCCCCCTTTATAACGGTGAAGGACTGCTCTTTATGGCGTTGCCCAATGCGGTATGCACGATGCTGGGGCTTGAACCCACCGACCTCGGCGAAGCGCTTTCGCGTACCTATCCCGTAATATTCACCGGAACGGAAACCTCCGTTGACTTTATTGCGGTTACGGTAAGCGTTTATGCGCTTATAACGGCAATCGGCGTAATAATGCTCATACCCGTGCTCGCCTCGAAATCCACATCCAAAACGGCCAACGTCTGCGCCTACATAATCGAAATAGCCGCAGCCGTGGTGCTGTTCGTTTACACCGTGCTCGAAATTATGCTCTATTCGATGAGCGGATATTCCGCCGACTTCAAATGGGACTACGGCGTTATAGCAATCGCCTTCGGCGGCACGCTTCTGATGCTCATTATCCAGTCGTTCGGTTACAAGAAGGGCTCGGGCGTAATGAAATTCGTCGTCGCAATTCTCGGCGCCGCCGCAGTTCTGTGCCTGTTCGATTTTGCTTCGCTCGTAAAGCTCGACACGCACTCCGTATTCGACGATAAGGTAGGCATATCTTTCGTAGGACTTTTGGTTTACGGCATATCTGTAATGCATATGCTCCTTATCGGCGGCCTCGACGCAACCACAGCTTCGCTGTTCGCATCTGACGAAATTACCGCAAAAATCGGCACAATCGCCCTTGCCTGCACGGCACTCATCGTTCTTGTAAACTTCGCGCTCGACATAATGGCCGTAGGCGCAACGACGAAGAAGGGAACGCTTGTTGTCGATATAATAAGGTATGCAATCGAAACGGCGTTTGCAATACTTGCGGTAGTTATGGTATTCGTTGTAAAGAGCGAACTCGGCGACCCCGGACTCCTGCTCTACGTAGTTCTCGGCATAGCAGTAATCCAGGTAATAATCAGCGCGGTAAGGTGCGCGGTATTCAAGCCCGCTGCCCAGACCGAAAACAACGCAGAATCGTTCACCACTTATTACGACGACACCGCAATTCCCGCAGCGGCTGCCCCCGCACCCGGTCAGGCATATGCGCCCCAGCAGCCCGCAGCTTACGTTCAGCCCGTATACCTTCAACCCGTATACCAGCAGGCTCCCGCAGCAGCTCCTGCTCCTGCACCTGCCGTTCAGTCGGGTGAAGTAGTTTACACGGCTAAGGAAGTTTACCACGGCCCCACCGATTCGTTCATTGCAAGGCTTACCGACAGCGAAAAGATAGAATTTGCTAAGCTCTTCCTTGAAAAAATCAACGGCTCGTACGCAAACATTCCCGATTACGTTATAGGCGGCGACAACAAAGAGTTCTTCTCTTCGATATTCATATATCTCGGCAAGTTCCGCTCGATAATCTCCGACGGACTTATGAATAAGATTTATAACGAACTCAACCTCCTCAACTGAGTGAAAGAGTAAAGCCCCGCTTTTGCGGGGCTTTTATTTTTGGCTTTTTTGCAAGCCGTCTGTTTTCGGTAGGCATCAGTGCTCCGCGATTTCTCCGCTCGCTTACGCTCGGCAGAAACGACGGTCACAGTAATTTGTCATTTCGCGTGAGGAGCGTAGCGACGCTACTTTGCGGAGGGCTCCCTATGGGAAACCGCAAACTAAGTGACCGAAGGGAACGCACGGAGAAATCTCCGGAGTAGTAAGCGACGCCGGGAATTTACCACCAATTTACCTGCTTACGCATAACTTACTATTCGCAATAATGCGGCACACAAAAGAAAGCGCAGGGCGCGGGGAACTTTGCCCCGCGCCCTGCTCTTTCAGT
>URMT01000107.1 GCA_900549005.1 uncultured Eubacteriales bacterium
AAGTCTGTTGCCGAAAAGGTAATCGGCGAAAGGGCGAAGCAGCACAAGGCGTAAGGTTTTGTGCCGCCAAATAAAATTACAAAGTTCTGCCGCCGCGCCGCGGCGGCAGAGTAAAAATTTTTTAAATACAAGCCCTTTTTGATTGTATTTTTAAAATTTTTAATATATAATGTTAAAGTAGCCCGCAAGGGCAAATTATGCAGCAAATTGAAATGATAGATAGCTGCGTCGCCTGTAAAACAGGCAAAAGTTATCGTTTAAATTATATTTAAAGGAGAAACCAAAAATGGCAAAGGCTAAGTACGACAACAGCAAGCCCCACGTTAACATCGGCACCATCGGCCACGTTGACCACGGCAAGACCACTCTGACCGCAGCTATCACTATGGTTATGGCATGCAAAGGTCAGGCTCAGAAGATGAGATACGACGAAATCGATAAGGCTCCCGAAGAGAAAGCACGCGGTATAACGATAAACACCGCTCACGT
This sequence comes from uncultured Eubacteriales bacterium, assembly GCA_900549005.1. Taxonomy (GTDB): domain Bacteria; phylum Bacillota; class Clostridia; order Christensenellales; family Borkfalkiaceae; genus Coproplasma; species Coproplasma stercorigallinarum. The sequence continues at coordinate 490 of URMT01000107.1, forward strand.
TGAGTATCAGACGGACAAGCGCCACTATGCGCACGTTGACTGCCCGGGACACGCAGACTACGTTAAGAACATGATTACCGGTGCCGCTCAGATGGACGGCGCTATCCTCGTAGTTGCAGCGACCGACGGTCCTATGCCCCAGACCCGCGAGCACATCCTGCTTGCCCGTCAGGTAGGCGTTCCTTACATCGTTGTATTCCTCAACAAGTGCGACCAGATGGACGACCCCGAACTTCTCGAACTCGTTGAAATGGAAATCAGGGACGTACTCAACCAGTACGGCTTCCCCGGCGACGATACCCCCATCATCAGGGGTTCTGCGCTCAAAGCTCTTGAAAAGGCTACTTCCGGCTGCCCCGATGCAGAAGTTCTTGCTGCTCCCGAGTGCAAGTGCATCCTTGAACTGATGGATACCATCGACGAATACATTCCCACCCCTCAGCGCGATACCGATAAGCCCTTCCTTCTTCCCGTGGAAGACGTATTCACCATCTCCGGCCGCGGCACCGTTGCTACCGGTCGTGTAGAGCGCGGCGTTGCTCACGTTGGTGACCCTGCCGAAATCGTTGGCCTTATCGAAAAGCCCGTAGGCACCGTTATCACCGGCCTTGAAATGTTCCACAAGAGCGTTGACGAAGCTATCGCAGGCTTCAACATCGGCGCACTCCTTCGCGGCATCGACCGTAAGGGCATCGAAAAGGGTCAGGTTCTCGCTAAGCCCGGCACTGTTAAGACGGCTACCAAGTTCGAAGCTCAGGTATACGTTCTTAAAGCAGAGGAAGGCGGACGTCACACTCCTTTCTTCAACCACTATCGTCCTCAGTTCTTCATCAGAACTACCGACGTTACCGGTTCTATCGACCTTCCCGAAGGCACCGAAATGGTTATGCCCGGTGACCACGTAACCATCACCGTTGAGCTTATTAAGCCCGTTGCCGTAGAAGAGAAGTTGAAGTTCGCTATCCGTGAAGGCGGCAGAACGGTTGGTTCGGGCGTTATCTCCAAAGTGCTCGGCTAAAATAAGCTCCGCCAAACCTCGTATATACTTCGCATAGCTTTGTTGCGCTGCGGCAACCTTTGGTCATTTACCTCAAAGTAAACTCCCTCAGGTTTTCCTCGCGCGCCTCGCTCTGCTCGCATCTCCGAGGTTAATACAGGCTTATCAAATTAAGGTAATAAAAAGCTGATTGGCAAATGCCAATCAGCTTTTTTAGTTTGATGTCATTTCGACCAAGGGCGTAGCCCGCGTGGAGAAATCTCAACCGCAATTAAGCCTCCCCTTGCTTAGGGGAGGGGAGGGAAAGGTAGATATTTGTTTGTCATTGACGCGTGTGCGCGAGCGAAGCGATGTCCTGCCGAGGCTCCCGAAGGGAAACGGCAGATGAACGCAGTGACGTAACTCTGCCGCGTGAATAGTGTGCTAAATAAATATTTATTGTTTGCAGCGGCAGATTGCCTAAAAAAGCGAACAATCGCAATTAAAGTCGCTTACGCTCCTTACGACCGCAGCGCACGCAGTGCGCGGAGCGGAGAAATCTCAATCTTTTTATCAAACAAATATGTAAGTTACATATTGTAAAGTTTTATTTATAAAAACAGGGCAAATATTCGAATATTTGCCCTGTTTTCTTTTCATTTACTGTTTGGCGCCGTCTTGCCGTAAAATTCACACATATCCTTCAACGTGCAGTTTACGCAGTCGGGTCTTTGCGAATGGCAAACCCTTCTGCCGTGGTATATCAGCCAGTGGTGCGCCTTCGACCAGTCGCTCTTGGGGATGGCCTCTTTAAGTTGCAGTTCGGTCTTTTCGGGTGTATTCGCGTGAGCAAGTCCCAGCCTGTTTGAAACGCGGAACACGTGAGTGTCTACGGCTATCGCGTCGCCGCCGAATGCCACCGCGTAAACCACGTTCGCCGTCTTTTGCCCCACGCCCGCAAGTTTTTTAAGCTCCTCGTGTGCGGAGGGAACTTCGCCCCCGAATTTTTCAACTATGTCGCGGCTGGCAGAGAGTATGTGTGCGGCCTTGTTGTGATAGAACCCGCACGAATAGATGTATTTTTCCAGCTCCTCCTGCGAAAGCGCAAGCATTGTCTGCGGCGTGTTGTGCTCTCTGAACAGCACCTCGGTCACCTTGTTCACCCGCTCGTCCGTGCACTGGGCGGAAAGTATCACTGCCACAAGAAGCTCGTAGGGGCTCTTGTATTCAAGCGCGGGGCGCGCGTCGGGGTACAGTTTTTGCAGCTCGCTTAAAATTTTTTCCTTAGCATTTTCGTCCATACTTAAATTTTATCACTTTCCGCATTTTATGGCAAGCGGCAGAGTGCGCCCGCGAATAAGTTTTATGTTACGATTAAGCCGCCGCGCAAAAAAGCGCGGCGGCTTTCCTTAAAATAATGAATAAGTAAAATTTTTACGTGCCGCGGTGAGGCGAGGATGTTATATACCCGTAAAAGGCGGAGTAGCCCGCCCTGCTTATGGCTGATTTTGCCGCTTTCTGGAATGTTGCGGGGAATTTTACCGAAAAACCGCACCCCAATTTCAGGTATGGCGGCGTAGTCACAACCGCGGCAGGCACGCCGCAGGCGCACAGCCGCGCCTTACAGTCGATGGCCTGCGTGCGCGAGCGGAAAACTGCCAGAATTTCCGTCATATTTGCTTCCTTCTCTCGTATATTATAAAGTGTCGGCGGCGTGGTACAAGCCTGCCCGTTTCAGCCGCGGCCGCCTTGCGCGCGGCGAAGCTACGGTAGCCCTTCCGCCGCCTGCCGTATATTAACATAATATGTAGATTAAGGGGGTAATTGCCAAATGATTTACTTCGATAACGCCGCCACGGGCGGCTTCAAACCTGTAAGCGTGGTTTCAGCCGTAACGGCCGCGCTTCACGTATGTGCCAATCCCGGGCGCAGCGGGCACAAACTTTCGGTCGCCTGTATGGAAAGGGTGTATGCCTGCCGCCGCCAACTGTGCGAATTTTTCGGCGGGTACTCCTGCGACCGCACAATCTTTACAAAAAACTGCACCGAGGCCCTCAATATCACCCTTTTAGGTACGCTTCGCTCGGGGGACAAGGTGGTAACAACCTTCGCCGAGCACAACTCCGTGCTGCGCCCGCTCCAATATCTTGAAGATATGGGAGTGGAGGTGCAGCTTGCGCCGCTTAGCCAAAGGGGCGATATAGACCTCGCCGCACTTGCAAAGATGGTGTGCGCCGAAACCAAGGCCGTAGTCATCACGCTTGCCTCAAACGTCACGGGCACCGCGCCCGACGTAAAAAAACTGCGCTCGGCAATCCCTCCGCGCACTCTTTTAATCTGCGACGGCGCTCAGGCGTGTGGGCACATAAAAATCGATATGAAGGAGTGCGGGATAGACGCGTTGGCCGTTGCCGGTCACAAGGGTATGTACGGCATACAGGGCAGCGGCGCCCTGCTGTTTTCCGAAAGGCTGGACCCCGCGCCCCTTCTGTACGGCGGCACGGGCAGCCAGAGCTTCAACCTGCATATGCCCGACTTTTACCCCGACAGGCTGGAAAGCGGCACGGTGAACTATCCCGCAATCGCCTCGCTTGCCGAAGGCGTTCTGCACCTCAAATCGCACTTCAACGAAGAGCGCGACAAGCTCACCCACCTCACGTCCCTGCTCATCGAAAGGCTGAACGATTTGCCGTTCGTCAGGGCATATTCCCGCCCCAATCCTTTCGGAATAGCCGCCTTTTCGATGGAGGGGTACGATTCCGAACAGGCGGCGTACCGCCTTTCTGAGGAGTTTTCAATATGCGTTCGCGGCGGGTTGCACTGCGCGCCGCTTATGCACGAAGCCCTCGGCACGTCAGATTCGGGCCTCGTCCGCGCTTCGCTCTCTCCGTTCAATACCGAAAGGGAGATAGACCTGTTTGTTTCGGCGCTTAAAACGATGTCCGTCGGTTGAATGAAAGGGCGGCTGAGTGAATGTGCGGGCAAAACATAATTGACCCGCATATATGTGCCGTCTGCCGTATTTTTTATAGCGGCAGACAGGTTGCGCGGCGAATGACATCAAATAAGAATTGCCCCGTACATATGTCGTAAATACCGCATTATTTTGTGCGCAGCAGGCGCGCGGACGAAT
>URMT01000108.1 GCA_900549005.1 uncultured Eubacteriales bacterium
CAACGGCGGAGTCCTGCCAGGGGCCCCGCTTACGGGGTATGGCAGTAAACACCCCCTCCCACCAAACCCCACCCGAAGCAAACTGAAAAGTTTACTTCGGGTGGGGTTTTTCTTGGTGCAGGGATGGTGGATTCGAGGGGAGGCAAGCAATCTGAAAGATTGCGCAGGTCGGAGGTTTCGACCGACGACAAAACAGCGGACACCCGCTGTTTTCTATGCGCGTCCGCCCAAGGCGCGAATCCACCCCCTCCCACCACGCAAAAAGCACTGACTTTTGTCAGTGCTTTTTGTGTTTATGTCGGGAGGGGTGTTTCAAGAGCCCACAGGGCGAGCTTTGGCGCATAAGCGACAAGCCCTGCCAGGGGCCCCGCTTACGGGGTATGGCAGTAAACACCCCCTCCCACGCTTTCCGCATTATTAGAATAATACACGCATTATCCATTCAGACTATTAGTATAATAGTTTTAAGTCAAGTAATTTAAGAACTTTTGTGCTAAAATTGTGATATGTTAAGATTAAACGAAAGAATTAAAATGCTCAGAACGGAAAACCACATTTCGCAAAGCCAGCTGGCAAAAGCATTGGGGGTATCGCAAAAAGCCGTTTCGCTTTGGGAAAGCGGCGACCGCGTTCCGAGCGCGACGGCGATAGCCTCGCTTGCAAAATATTTTGGCGTTTCGGCAGATTACCTGCTTGGCCTCGATGAATAAAAATACGCCTTAAAATTTTTACTGAAAATTAAATTGCCCCGCATATATGACCGAAATAACGGCATTTACGCGGGGTTTTTGCTTACTTTTTAAAGGCAAATTTTATTTGATAATTTATTGAACAAACTTGCCATTTGGGCAGTGAAGATATATAATTAAAGCACATTTTACAGAGCGGCAATATGCAAAATTGCGGCTTTAATATTTTTATGAGAGGTACAGAGATGAAACGGCACATTAAATTTGCGCTTGTTTATGCAGTACTGGCGATGGTTTGCGGCGTATTTTACCGCGAATTTACAAAGGCTTATGACTTTACGGGCGACACGGCGTTGGGCAAACTGCACACGCACCTGTTTATACTTGGTATGGTAGTATTTTTATTGTTCGCCATTTTCGACGGCAAATTCAATTTGCAGAAGCACAGGCTATATTTGCCGTTCATAATCATATACAATGCGGGCGTGGGGCTGATGTGCATAATGCTTGCCGTGCGCGGCATATGCGAAGTTACGGGGGCAGACGTTTCTGACGGCGCCATATCGGGCGTTGCGGGACTTGGGCACATACTTGTTGCCGCAGGCATAATTCTGTTCTTCTGTATGCTTTTGCTGACCATAAAAGCAAATGAAAAGAGCGGCAAAAAAGACGGTGGCGAGGAAGTTGCCGAGTGATTTGAACTGACAGAATAAGATTTACACTACAATTAAAAAAGCGTGCAGACGGTTCTGACAGCCGCCTGCACGCTTTTATTTTCAATATATATCCATATCAACGGGGGCATAGAAAAGTTTTTCGGCCTCCTCTCCCTTTGCGAAAGAGAGTATCCACATAAGTTTTGTTACGGCCGCCTCCAAGGTCATACAGCGGGCTTCGAGCACGTTGCCGCACGCGCGCAGCCTTCTGCCCACGGCATACTTATCGAGCGCGCTGCCCTCGTGTTCGGCCTGGGTTGCCATAACCGCCGTGCCGCCCTTTTGCAAAAAGCCCGAAAGCCTGGTGAAAAAAGCGTCGTTTTCGTAATTCGGCAGTCCGCCCGAACCGAAAGACTCTATCACCAGCCCGTCGCAGCGGCTGTCGAGATAGTCGAATATGTCGGCGCGGAGGCCGGGAATCATTTTGAGAACGAACACGTTTTCGTTGAGCGAACGGTAAAATTTCGGTCCGCCCGATGGTGCGGGCATATCTGCATAATAGAAAGGTTTGCCGTCGCGCATTACGGCTACGGCGGGGAAGTCTATGCTGGAAAAGGCGTTGAAACTGCGGGTGCGCGTCTTTTTGGCGCGTGTGCCCAAAATGACGTTGCCGTCGAAAACTATGCGGACGCCGCGCGCTTTTTCGTCGGCGCAGAATAAAAAGGCGTCTGAAAGGTTGCGGCGGGCATCGGTATCGCGCGAGTAGACCGAGCGCTGAGAGCCTGTGAGCACCACGGGCTTTTTTATGTTCTGCATAAGGTACGAAAGGGCCGCGGCGGTATACGCCATCGTGTCTGTCCCGTGGGTTACCACAAAGCCGTCGTATTTACCGTAGTTCTCTTCAACCGTGTGCGCGATTTTCAGCCAATGCGGCGCATAGACGTTGGTGCTGTCGAGATTGAAGAGCTGAACGGCCGTGACGTCGCACGCCTCCTCCACCTCGGGCACGCACGCCAAAAGTTCGTGCGATGAAACGGAAGGGACAAGGCCCTGCGCGCTCTCTTTGGAGGCTATTGTGCCGCCCGTGGCTATCATTAAAATTTTCTTTTTCATATGCTACCCGAAATTACTACCCTGAATGCCGCGGGCGCGGCAATCATAGCGCCCGCACAAGTATTATCTGCAAGCAGGAAAGATTATACTACCACAGCGCGGCTTCCGTCAACTCAACAGAGGGCGGATAAAGCAAGCCGCTGCGGGTTGTGACAAAACAGCGCCGTATTATGACGGCAGGTATTGCAAACTGGCGGATATGGTGGTATAATTTTTTTGCATTAAAACTTTGCGAGGCGAAGATGATGAAAAGACAGGCTTTTAACCCCTACCTGCCCGAAGGACAGTATATACCCGACGGCGAGCCGCACGTTTTCGGCGACAGGGTGTATGTTTACGGCAGCTGCGACCTGCCGAACGGTAAACGGTTTTGCCCCGGCGACTATGTGGTGTGGTCGGCTCCCCTTTCTGACCTTTCGGACTGGTCGGTAAAGGGTGTTGCCCTGCCCAGGAAAAACGTATGGAACAAATCGGGGTACAAGTGTATGTGGGCGCCCGACTGCACGCGCGGCGCCGACGGAATGTATTACCTTTATTTCAGCTTCGGGTTTGAAAACAGAATTTGCGTGGCGAAGAGTAATGCGCCCGACGGGCCGTTCGAGCCTTACGGCGAGGTAAAACACGCCGACGGCACGCTTTACGGATGCAAAAAGGGCGACAATATGTGCTTTGACCCCGGGGTATTTACCGACGACGACGGGCAGACCTACCTCTATTCGGGTTTTTCGCCCAAACTTGCGATAAGGCTGGGGCTGAAATTCAAGGGTCTGAAAAACGTGCGCGCAAACGGCGGGCAGGTGATGAAGCTGGAAAGCGATATGCTTACCCTTAAAGGCGCGCCCAAAATGAGCATACCGGGCTACAAGAACAGCGCTGGCACGGGCTTTGAAGGATATGAATTTTACGAGGCCTCGTCTTTGCGCAAGATTGGGAACAGGTATTATTTTGTGTACTCCACCATCAACAGCCACGAGCTGGCCTATGCCGTAAGCGACAGGCCCGACGGCAATTTTGAGTTCGGCGGGGTGATAATTTCCAACGGCGACATAGGGCTGAACGGAAACAGGGCGCCGAAGAACTATTGGGGAAACAACCACGGCTCGCTTGCGTGCGTGCGCGGGCAATGGTACATATTTTACCATAAGCAGACAAACAAGACGGAGCAGTCGCGCCAGGGCTGCGCGGAGCCGATTGAGATAGGCGCAGACGGACGCATTGCGCAGGTTGAGATGACGAGCTGCGGATTGAACGGCGGGCCGCTTGCCGGCAGCGGCGAATACCCCGCCTACATCGCGTGCGGGTTGCGGAGCGCTTTGGGCGCCTGCAAGTGCGCGTACGGGCCCGTTCAGCGCTGGAAATACGCCGCTCACCCCTGCATTACGCAGAAGGGGAACGCGCAGTATATTGAAAATCTTAAAGGCGGCGCGAGCGTAACCTTTAAATACTTCGACATAAAGGAGCTTGAAAAGGTGAGCGTGACCGTGCGCGGACACGGCGGCAGGGTGAGCGTTTTTGCCGACGGAGAAAAGGCGCCCGTTGCCGTGATACAGACGAAAGACAGCGCCGACTGGCGGAAATTTGAGGGCGCGGCGAGCCTTTTTGGCGGCGTGCACAGCCTTACGTTCGTCTTTGAAGGCAAGGGCTGCGACTTTATCCGATTCGGGCTTGCGTAAGTTATGCGACACTGTAAGAATTTGACAAGCGTGCGGCGCGGGTGATATAATGTATGCAGATTAAGGCGATAACCGCGCGGATTGCGGCAACCGCGACGATAAGGAGAACTTTATGCGAGGAAGAGGTTTCAGAGCTTCGCCGCCCGGCGGACGGGGGCCGAGAGGAACGAGAGGGCCCGGTGCAGCAAGAGGACCAAGGCCGATGGGGCCGCGCAGGCCGCACTATGCACCTCCCCCTCCACGCGGACCGCGCAGACCTTACAGAAGGCCGTACGGCAGGCCGCGCAGAAGGTACGTTGGCTGCTGTATTCCCGTGCTGGGGGTTATGGCGGCAATCGGGGCGGTAATCGCGCTGATTGTTGTGCTGGTTTAAAATAAAAGAAAGTTGAAAAAACAATTTGCGGCGCGCCCAAAAGGCGCGCCGCTTTTAATACGGCATTAAAATACGGCGGGCCGCGGCGCAAAA
>URMT01000109.1 GCA_900549005.1 uncultured Eubacteriales bacterium
CACGCAAAATTTTGCGTGCCCTGCGCATTTATTTTATAAATACAATATTTTTAAATTTACTGCTTTTCTACCTTTTTGCCGTACACGGCAGACACGTTGTTTGCGAACCTCGTCATATTGTCGCAATTCTTTAATGGAACGCTGTCTTCGTACTCGCCGAGCTTTTTCTGCTGGTCGCGCGAAAGTTTTGTGGGTACGTCGATTTCTACCGTCACATACAGATTGCCCGTGCCGTTCACCGTTTTTACACCCTTTCCGCGGATGCAGAACCTTGTGCCGGAGGCAGTGCCTTCGGGCACGTTATATTCTATCATATCGTCTATGCCGGGCACCAATATCTTGCCGCCGCAGACCGCCGTCTTGTAAGAGATGGGCACGGTGACGAACAGGTCCCTGTCCTCCCTTCTGAGGAGTTTGTGCGGCTCTATCTGGAAATAGATGTACAAATCGCCCGGCTCGCCGCCGTTTGGAGCCGCCTGGCCGTAGCCGCGCTTACGAAGCGAGCTGTCTTTATCGACGCCCGCGGGAATATTTACGGTAAACCTGGTTTCTACCCGCTTATAGCCCTTGCCTTTGCAGTCGGGGCACTTTTCGGTAATCTTTCTGCCCGTGCCGCCGCAATCGGGGCAGGCACCCACCTGAATGGTGCTGCCGAATATGGTGTTCTGCTGGAACTTTACCCTGCCCGTACCGCCGCAGCGCGAGCACTTCTGATATTCCGTGCCGCCGCGGGCGCCCGTGCCGTTACACGAACGGCAGGGTTCGTTGCGGTAGTAAGCAATCTCTTTGGTGCAGCCCTTTATTGCGTCGAGGAAGGAAAGGCGCACGGTCTGTTCGATATCGGCGCCGCGCGCGGGGCGCGACGTACGCGACGAACCGAATCCGCCGCCGAACATCGAGCTTATTATGTCTTCAAAGCCGCCGAAGCCGCCGTCTGAAAAGCCCGAAAAGCCAGAAAAACCGTTTCCGCCCATACCGCCCATATTGGGATGTTCGAGTTCGAAGTCGTACTGCTTCCTCTTCTGCTCGTCAGAGAGGACGGCGTTGGCCTCGTTCACCTCTTTAAACTTTTCGGCCGCCTCTTTGTCGCCGGGGTGGAAGTCGGGGTGATACTGCTTAGCCAGCTTTCTGTAAGCGCTTTTGATTTCGTCCTGGGTGGCCGTCTTCGAGACGCCTAAAATTTCGTAATAATTCTTTTTGTTTTCAGCCATCAGAAAAACCTTTCAAGTTGCTTTAATGCAGGGCAATAACAGTGATTGACCTGCATATATGCCGCAACCAATGAGTAAAAATAAATTTACTTAACCGTATTGGCGCACGGGAAAAATTTTACTTCGCCCGTGCGCCGCACAAATATTTGAATTGCTATAAATTTAAAATTAAATATGTCGCAAGGCGGGTTTCCCGCCGCGGCAGGACCCGATTTGCGCATACCTGCGCCTCAGCGGGGTGAATGGCGGCATTTCTATTATTGAGGGCAACAGCAATGTCGCCAGAGGGGCTGGCCCCTAAAAGTCACGGAAAATTCCCGACGCGCAAGGCGGGAATTTTCGTGAACTACCTATTATCCGTGCTGGTTGAACTCGGTATCGTCAGGATTCCCGCCGTTTCCGCCGTTACCTGCGGCGCCCTGCGCCTGCTGGTAAATTTTGGCGATTATGGGCTGGATTTCGCGGGTGAGCTCTTCGCTTGCCGCCTTTATCCTGTCGTTGTCGCCCGATTCAAGCTCGGTCTTTGCCTTTGCAACGGCGTCTTCAACGGTCTTTTTATCCTCTTCGGAGAGTTTGTCGCCCGCCTCTTTAACCGTCTTTTCAAGGCTGTCTATCATACCTTCGAGGTTGTTCTTGTTGTCTACCGCCTCTTTGCGCTTCTTATCCTCTTCGGCGTAGCGCTCTGCATCCTTTACGGCCTTGTCGATATCCTCTTCCGAAAGGTTGGTGGATGCCGTGATGGTTATGTTGGTGCTCTTGCCCGTGCCGAGGTCCTTTGCCGTTACGTTTACTATTCCGTTCGCGTCTACGTCGAAGGTAACCTCTATCTGAGGCACGCCGCGGGGTGCGGGAGGTATATCGGTGAGCATAAACCTGCCGAGCGATTTATTGTCCTTTGCGAACTTCCTTTCGCCCTGCAATACGTTGATTTCAACGCCGGGCTGGTTATCCGCCGCGGTGGAGAATACCTGGCTCTTTTTAACGGGTATGGTGGTGTTGCGCTCGATGAGGGGCGTGGATACGCCGCCGAGCGTTTCGATGCCGAGGGTCAGAGGCATTACGTCGAGAAGAAGAACGTCTTTAACCTCGCCCGAAAGCACGCCGCCCTGAATGGCCGCGCCGATTGCAACGCATTCATCGGGGTTGATGCCCTTGAAAGGCTCTTTGCCGGTAATCTGCTTTACCTTGTCGAATACGGCGGGAATACGCGTTGAACCGCCGACCATTATAACCTTATTGATATCTGCATACGTAAGGCCCGCGTCCTGCATTGCCTTGCGCATAGGCTCTACCGTGCGCTCTACCAAGTCGGAAGTGAGCGAATCGAACTTCTGCCTCGACAGGTCGTAGTCGAGGTGCTGGGGAGCGCCGTCTACCACCGTTATGAAGGGCAGGTTGATGTTGGTGTTGGTCATACCCGAAAGCTCGATTTTGGCCTTTTCTGCCGCCTCTTTGAGCCTCTGCATAGCCATTCTGTCCTTGGAAAGGTCTACGCCGGTATCCCTTTTGAAGTTTTCTACCAACCAATCAATAATCTTGTTATCGAAGTCGTCGCCGCCGAGGTGGGTATCGCCGTTGGTGGCAAGCACTTCGAACACGCCGTCGCCTATTTCGAGTATGGATACATCGAACGTGCCGCCGCCGAGGTCGTAAATCATAACCTTCTGGCTGCCTTCCTGCTTATCGAGGCCATAGGCGAGCGCCGCCGCAGTGGGTTCGTTTATTATACGGAGCACGTTGAGGCCGGCGATTTTGCCCGCGTCTTTGGTGGCCTGACGCTGCGAGTCGTTGAAGTATGCGGGGCAGGTGATTACCGCGTCGGTAACCTTGCCGCCGAGATAGCTTTCGGCATCGGCTTTGAGCTTGGAAAGAATCATAGCCGAAATTTCCTGGGGAGAATAGCCCTTATCTATATTTACCTTGTAGGCTTCGCCCATATGCCTCTTTATAGAGATAACCGTTTTGTCGGGCTGGGCAACGGCGAGCCTCTTGGCCGCCTGGCCTACGATACGGCTGCCGTCAGCCTTGAAAGATACTACCGAAGGAGTAGTTCTGCTGCCTTCGCTGTTTGCTATTACGACGGGTTCACCGCCTTCCATAACCGCCACGCACGAGTTGGTCGTGCCGAGGTCGATACCTATTACTTTTCCCATAATCTATTAGCTCCTTAAAAAGAATAAATACTGATTTTAACACATTGCTGTGTGCTTTATATTTTTGAACGCCCGCCCGTACAGCGGAATCTATTCAAAAAATATATCGTTTTCGAGCAGGGTTTCCCTGCGCTGAAAGACTCAATTTGTCGCGTGAGCGAGCTCACCGGAGGTGAATTCGCGCGATTACATAATCGAGGGCCCTTAAAGGTCGCGCGAAGAGGAACCTGGTTCCTCAATCTCACGAAAATTTTCGCACTCGGCCAGGGCGAAAATTTTGTGAACTTACTATACGGTTACAGAAACCTGGGCGAAGCGGATAACCTTACCCCCCTGCCTGTAACCCTTTTTGAGTACGAGCTTTACGGTGTTGGGCTCTTCGCCATCGCCGCAGGGGGCGTTCATCACTGCCTCCGCCACTGCTTCGTCGAACTTGTCGCCAACGTTTATGGCAACTTCTTCGACGCCGAGCGAATTTAAAATGTTGTTGAAATTCTTTATAATCTTATCTATGCCCGCCTTTGTGGCCTCGTCTTTGGCCGCGTCCAAAGCATATCCGAACGTGTCGGCAACGGGCAACAGTTTTAAAATTGCCTCTGCCTTGCCGTCGGCATACGCCTGCGATGCCTGTGCGGCCGTGCGCTTGCGGTAGTTATCGTATTCGGCAGAAACCGAATACCACTTGCGTTTGTAGTCTTCGGCAAGCGCCTGGGCCTTTTCAAGCTCGGTGGGCTCTTTTTTTTCGGGCTGAGGTTCTGCCTCGGGAAGTTCCTCTTCGGGGTGTTCCTCTGCGGGCAACACATCTTCCGACTGCTGCTCTGCCGAGAGGTTTTCGCCCCCGCCGGTCAGCTCCTCTTCTTCGGACTCAGCCGCGTTTTTCTTTTTGTTGTGCTTATCAGACATATCAGTCACATCTCGCTTTTTGTTTTACAGTAATAATATAAACAACGGCAAAAGGCTTTAACCAAAAAATCACAAAAAAATTTGCCGCCGCGCGCAAAAACAGCGCAAAAATACGTGCGACGGGAGCGAAAAAGGCGGCGGCCTGCACCGCAGACCGCCGCCTATACCATATTATTATATTATTGATTTGTTACCACTGTTTATCTGGGGCTCCACTTTTTAAGGGGAGGCTTAGTGGTAAGTTGCTTTGCAACGTGATAAGTGATGAGCGCGGCAAGCCGCGCGTGATAAGTTGCGCGGCGCGCAACGTTGCGG
>URMT01000110.1 GCA_900549005.1 uncultured Eubacteriales bacterium
CGGCGTGCGCCGACGATGTGACCAAGGCAAAACGCAAGTTCAACACAGTATTGCGTAGCTTATATGAAGCCGCGCGCCGCCCACAGAATGTTGAACCAATAAAAAAAGCGACCTCTCCTCAAAGAGACGTCGCTTAAACGTGGTACCACTCTTCTTTACAGCAAATAAAGCTGCCTTACAGGATGCCTGCACATCCCCTCCTTTATACGGCGGAAAAGACCGTCTTTGCCTACTTGATTTCAGCAAAGCTGCTCCGCGGCGAGTTCACCGCACCCCTTCGTTTACCTTGCACCGAACGATAAATCTCTGAACCCGGGAAATTGCGCCTACTACTCCGCATCACTGCATTATAATATTATGTTATATTTATGTTAGCACATAAAATTGCGAAATGCAAGCGTTTTTTGTAATTTTTTATCCTTCGTGGGTGTGCGCCTGCACGGCGGGCGAATACAGGTCGAACTCTTCGTCTATGTCGAACTGCGCGTCGTCGTCGAAGGCGGCGAGCTTTGAGATTGAAACTTCGTATGCGGTCATGGTTAAAAAAGTTCCGTCGTCCTGCTTCTTCTGGTATTCCCTGCTCTGAATCCTGCCCGAAAGCGCAACCTTGTCGCCCACGGCAAGATTTTTTACGAACCGCGCGTTCCTTCCCCACGCTATCGCGGGGATATAGTCAGACTTGTTGTAAGAACGGTTTACCGCGATGAGAAGGTCGGCAATTTCGCGGTTGAACGGCGTGGTGCGGTAGACGGGCGGTTTGCAGATATAGCCCGAAAGCACTATGCTGTTGGGGTTCTTGCCCTGCGGCTCTTCCAAAAGTTCGCGCACGAACACCGTGAGCATAAGGCGGGACCTGCCGCCTTCGAGCTTGTTGTAAGAACGGAACTGCCCGAGCGCGCTTATTTGCGCGCCTACCTTCATATCGGGCGTCATTATGCGCTCGGATACGGTCACGGGCAGTATGTCTGCCTGGCCCGAAAGGCGAAGGACCTTTATATAAAATTCGTAAAAGCCCTCGCCGAACACCTCGTGCGAGAACTTAGCCTCGCTGACGATTTCGCCGTGTACATAGACCCTGTTGTTCTTTTCCGTGTTGTAGTTCATCGTATGCCTCCAAAAAAGTATTTCAAGATTTTTTTATTTAACAGCAATTTTGCGGGCGGCTACGCCTGCAAGGGGTGTTGCCTGCCGTTTGAATCTATCGTGAAGTTGCCGCGGTAAATGAGGTCGCCTATCGGAATGAATTTATAGCCGCGAGCAATGAGCGTCTGCAAGATTATGGGTACGGCTTCCGCCGTGTGTTCGCCGTTGTTGTGCATAAGTATTATCGAGCCGCTCTGCACCTTGTTTATTACGCGCAGGGCGATGCTCTGCGCCGTGTTGCCGTCCTGCCAGTCCAGACTGTCTACGTCCCACTGTATGGTATAAAGCCCCATATCCTCTGCGGTGGAGATTAAAAGGTCGTCGTAGTCGCCGAAGGGCGGGCGGAAAAGTTCGACTTTTTTGCCCGTAACCGCAGATATAGCCTGCGACGAAGTCTGCAATTCAGAGCGTATATCCTCCTCAGAAAGCTGCGACATATGCGGGTGCGTGCGGGAGTGAGTTCCGACCTCGTGCCCCTCTTCGCTTATGCGCAGAAGGTACTCGGGATAATTTTCCGCCCAGAACTGTACGGTGAAGAAAGTAGCCTTTACTCCGTATGCCGACAGCGCTGAAAGGATATCCGAAGTATGGTCGGCGCCCCAGGCGCAGTCGAAGGATATGCTGATATACTTATCGTCCCTGCCCACGCTGTATATGGGCAGGCGGCGCGTCGTTCCGCCGAAAAAGACCGCGTAAGAGCCGCTTGCCCAATTTAAAACGAGCAGCACGGCGGCGAGCAGAAGCGCGGCGGACGCAAGGACTATGCTTTTAAGTTTTACCGCCATCCAAAAGGCAGGTTTAGCCATATAATACCAAAACAGGCGCGGCGAATTTTTGATTTCGGAGTGTTTTTTTGCCGATAATTGTCGAAAACGACTTTGCCCGCAAAAAGGGAGCAGACGGCCGAGCCGAAGAAAAAAAACGCGCCGAAGCCGCGAAAGAAATGTATAGTATAAAATGTACAGTATAATTTATTAAGATGAGGGGCGGGATATTACAGCAGGATATTTCGGCACACAAAAAAATCCCCCGTATTCCGCAGTTCTGCGGAATACAGGGGATTATTAAAATTGAAATAGTTCGGGCATATGTGCGGGGGAATTTTAAATTTTAAGCAGTTCGCGTATTATTTTTTCGCACTCCTTTATGTCGGCCTTGCCGCCGCTTGCGCGCTTTATATGGCCGAACAGGCTGCCCATCGCCTTTAACTTACCCGACGCAATATCGTTGACTGCGGCGGGGTTGCCCTCTATCGCCTCGCGGCAGAGGTTTACAAGCTCGTCGCGGGATATGCCAGCCAAATCTTCGGGCTTTAAGTAGTCGGAAACCTTTCCGCCGCCTTCAAGCATCTTTACCAGCGTGTGCTGGGCGAGGGTAAAGTTTATCTGCCCGCCGTCTGTATATTTTACGAGTTCGGCAAGCACGGCGGGAATTACTTTTATTTTGAAGCTCTCCTTGTCTTCTTCGGTCGCAAGCGTGGAAAATACCGTGCCTACGATGAGGTTGGAAAGATTTTTTGCGCCCGCGCCAAGCGATATGCACTCGTCGAAGAAGTCGCTGACCGCCTTATACTTATATATCTGGCGCGCGTTCTGCGCGCTTATTCCCAATACGCCCGTGTAGCGCCTGAACTTTTCGAGCGGGAGTTCGGGCAGCGAGGCGGCAATTTCTTCAACCTTGCTTTCGGGAATTTTTACGGTGAGGAGGTCGGGTTCGGGGAAGTAGCGGTAATCCTGCGCGTCCTCTTTGGTGCGCATCACGTAAGTTTCGCCCGTGCCCTCGTCGTAGCGCATAGTGGCCTGCTCCACCTCTCCGCCCGCATCGAGAATTTCCGCCTGGCGGGCGGCCTCGTAGGCCATAGCCTTTTCAATGAAGCTGACGGAGTTCATATTTTTAATTTCGGTACGGGTACCCAGCCTGCCGCTGCCTGCGGGCGAGAGCGAGATGTTTACGTCGCACCGCATAGAGCCCTCCTGCATTTTGCAGTCGGATACGCCGATATAGCGCATAATAAGCTGCAACTTTTCAACATACTCGCGCGCCTCTTCGGGCGAGGATATATCGGGCTCGGACACGATTTCGATGAGGGGCACGCCGCCGCGGTTGTAGTCTATATAGGTGAAGCCGCGCTCGTGCACAAGTTTGCCTGCGTCCTCCTCTACGTGTATGCGGGTGAGGCGTATTTTTTTGCCGCTTTCAAGCTCAACATAGCCGTGCTCGCACAGGGGCTTATCGAACTGCGATATCTGATATGCCTTGGGCAGGTCGGGGTAGCAATAGTTCTTTCTGTCGAGATGGGTGGTGGTATTGATTTTGCAGTGCGTGGCAAGGCCTGCGCGTATGGCAAACTCCACCACCTTTTTGTTGAGTACGGGCAGAGTGCCCGGCTGACCAGTGCACACCGGGCAGCAATGGGTGTTTGGAAGGGCGCCGAACTTTGTTGAACAGCCGCAGAAAATTTTTGTGTTAGTGGCGAGCTCTACGTGGGTTTCAAAGCCCGAAACAAGGTCGTATTTCATAGCGAAGCCTCCCTGCATACCTTAACCTGAACGCTTATCTGCCGTTCGATAAAGTCTGCACACGAAAGGGCTAACCCGTCGCAGCCCTTATCTGCAATTATCTGCAAGCCGATGGGAAGGCCGCCTTTCCCCAGGGCGCACGGAACGGAGATTGCGGGCAGTCCCGCTATGCTTGCGGGAACGGTGCACACATCGGCATAGTAAGTTTTTGTTGAGTCGGCGCGCTTTTCGCCGAGCGGGAAGGCCGTTGTGGGCGCGGTGGGCGTGAACAGAACGTCGCACCCGCTGAACACTTCGGCAAATTCCCTGATTATGCGGCCGCGCAGAAGGCAGGCCTTTTTGTAGTAGGCGTCGAAATAGCCGCTTGAAAGCACGTACGTGCCCAGCATTATGCGCCTTTTTACCTCTTCGCCGAAGCCCTGCGAGCGCGTTTTTACTATCATATCGTCGATGTCGCCGTAATCTTCGGCGCGGTAGCCGTAGCGTATACCGTCGTACCTGCCGAGGTTGGACGAAGCCTCGGCGCAGCTTATTATATAATACAGCGGCAATGCCACTTTGAATGCGGGTATCTTTACGCGCTTTACCTTTGCGCCTGCGCGTTCAATGAGGCATACTGCCGCCTCAATTGCCTCTTTGACCTCGTCGTCCACACCCTCTGAAAAGAACTCTTCGGGCACGCCGACGGTGAGATTTTTTACGTCGAAGGCGGCCGCTTTTTCTTCGTAATACGAGGTCTGGTCGCGTTCGTCTTTGCCGCAGATTGCCTTGAACACTATCGAACAGTCCCCGGCGCAAACCACTTTTGAGGTGAAAAAGTGGCAAGAATGCGTAGAGTTTCTCAAAAAAGTATATACAAATCCGAGCATATTTGATACAATATGTAATGCAAC
>URMT01000111.1 GCA_900549005.1 uncultured Eubacteriales bacterium
GCACGCAAATTTTGCGTGCCCGCCTCTTTATATATTTTTAAATAAGCTGCTCCGTTTCAGCCGATTTTACAGCAAAATTTTGTTATTACACAGTACTATGCGTGATATAAAAGGCAAAAATTAACCTGTTTTTTGTGCTTTTTGCTCATCTGACATAAATTTCGGGAATGGTGCCGTAAATTATGCTCTGCACTACGGGCACTGAAAAATCAAAATAAAATTGCCTTACGGAAAAGTCGTGCGCCACCTCCGCCGTAAATTGAAGGCAATAAAACAGAGTGTGCATTACAGAGTTAATTCCGCACGATACAAGGTCGTTATAAAATTGTACACTGACGGAACAGCCGCGGACAGGGTATGCTTTGAAGGTCGTTCTGTCAGACAGCCCCGAAAGACCTATGACCGCGATGGCGTTTACATCCACCCCTCCGCTGCTAAGCCGCCCGAACTCATCTTCGGCAAGCACCGCGCAGCTAAATGCGCCTGCGGCAACAGACGACGAGTCTATCTCGATATAACTCCCCTCTCCATCGGCGCGGCTTACGGTGACTATATCGGAATAATTCATATTCTGAACGATTGTCGCGGCGGCATAATTTGCGGCACGTGCGCACCACCTTTCGCAGGCAGAATACGCCGCCGAATAAACGGCGCGGCCGATTGCCCACGCTGAATATACGGCCGCAGAAACTAAAATAAACGCCGCTACTGCTATCCCGGTTATCGCTCTTCTGCGCCTGCGCCTGTAATTGCCGCGGACACACTTACAACCTTTCATAGATTATATTATACTGCGTGCGCGCCGTATAAGAACAACATACGGTTTAATTTTACCACTCGGGGCATATCGCTGTTTATATAAGGTAAAAGGCGCACCGCAGACGGGTGCGCCTTAAACAAGCATCAGAAGTATTCCAAACAATATAACAGCAAGTCTGTTACCGTCTTTCAGGCAGTCTGAAAGATTACTTAATCTTTTTACCTTCGCCGAAGGCCTTGCCGCAAGGTTCGCCGAGCTTTAAGTATACGTTGTTCACGGAATCGAATGTTATGGGTGTGAACTTGGAAGGGTCTATCTTGCCGTCGGTGAGAATGCTCTCATCGGCGCTTACGTTTACTATGTCGCCGATTATTAGCCCTTCCTCCGTCACTTTATTCAGCCTGCACTCCAAAGTCATAGGCAGTTCCTCGATTACGGGCGCGTCAACAAACTCGCTCTTTACGGCGTGGAAGCCAGCCCTTTGGAATTTATCGGGCACGTTGTTTGCCGAAACTATGCCCACGTAGTCGCACTCAGCAACGTGCGCCGCGTCTGCCATACTTACGGTAAACGCCTTGCGCGCAAGAATGTTTTTGGTGGTCTTGTGCGATTCTGAAAGGCAGAGCGCAACCTGATTATAGTCTGCTATCCCGCCCCAGGCGGCGTTCATCGCGTCGGGCCTGCCCTCCTCGTCGTAGGTGGCAATTATAAGCACGGGCATAGGATACATATATGTTTTTGCTCCAAAATTCTTTCTCATAACAAATCTCCTTTTTAAACTGATTTTATTACATTTATTTATAAAGCCGAACGGCACGCGTTAAACGGCACAGGCGGCATATTTTATTGACTGCGGCGGCAAGTTGGGGTATAATTATTCGTATGGAAAATATTGTACTTATTGGTATGCCAGCTTCGGGTAAAAGCACCGCGGGCGTGCTGGTTGCCAAAAAAATGGGATACGGCTTTATAGATACCGACCTGCTCATCCAGAAGCGCGAAGGCGCGCTTTTGTGCGACATTCTGGCAAAGCACGGCGCGGAGGGATTTATTTCAATCGAAGACGAAGTAAACGCCTCGGTAGCGGCCGACAGGTGCGTTATAGCTACGGGAGGCAGCGTTATTTACGGCAGGAGAGCTATGGCCAACTTAAAGGCGATAGGCACCATAGTGTACCTTAAAGTCGGCCTTGAAGAGCTTGAAAAGCGGCTTGGCGGCGAAGATATATTCAGCCGCGGAGTTGTTATGAAAAAGCGCGGAGAAACGCTTGGAGAGCTGTTTGACGAGCGTATACCCCTCTACGAAAGATATGCCGACATTGTGATTGACTGCGACGGCCTGGGCCTTGACGATACCGTTGCGGCAATAATAAGCGACGTTAAAAATAAAAGATAAGCGCAATGCAATAAAAGATTTCTCCGTCCGCTTACGCTCGGTCGAGATGACAGGATAGGTATATATTTGCCATCGAACAAATTAACAGAGTGTATATGGGCCTTAACCCTTATTCTTACCCAATTGTCATTTCGACTAAGCGACCAAAGGGAGCGCACGGAGAAATCTGTTCTGAATTGTTCAGTTCCGATGCAAGCAAAAACCCGCCTTTTTTAAGGCGGGTTTAAGATTTTAAGGATTACTTGTTGAGTTCCTCTTTAAGGCCCTTGCCGGGTTTGAACGAAGGAACCTTGCAGGCGGGGATAGAAATTTTTTCGCCCGTTGCAGGGTTCACACCCTCGCGCGCGCCGCGCTCTTTGGCTTCAAAAGTACCGAAGCCTACGAGCTGGATTTTGTCGCCTGCGGCGATAACTTCCTTTACGGTTGCAACGAACGCGTCGAGGAACTTCTCCGCATCACCCTTTTTAAGGTCTGCATCGGCGGCAATTTTTGCCACCAATTCGCTTTTGTTCATACATTTTCCTCCTTTATGAACGGAAATTAAAAGTAACTATATTATATCATATAGCTTTGCCAATGGCAACTATATTAACACATTTTGGGAATGTTTGTGGATAACAGGCAAAAAGCACGTTAAATTGCTTAAAAAGTGAGTAAAACGGCGATTTTACGGCTTAATCGACTGATTTTTTATCAACAATGCCACGATAAAGTGCAAATAATAAAAATTATTTTATCTGAATTCAAAAATCAAGGGGTGCGGAAAAGCCTTCCGCACCCCTCACTCAGCCACTTTTTTATACCCGCATATTCAGCTTGTGCCGCATATACGGACTGCGTATTTCAAATTTTACGCAAATCAGACATTCTTCTTCTTTGCCGAAAAGAACGCTGCGATTATGCCTACAAATGCCGAAATACCGAAGAATACAAACCCGGTGATTGCCGTAGTTGCAGAAGCAAGATTTTCGGGCGTCTGAATGGTTTCAAGGACGTCGGGGTTAGAGAAGTAAATGTATGCAAGACCTTCAACCCCGACGATATGAAAGCAAACATCGCAATGAACATCAGCAGAGGTATAAGAATTCTGAGAGCGTCGAGAACTATGCCGTAAACCTTTCCGACGATTCCGTCGAAACTGAACTGCGCCATAGCTATCGTAACGACTACGAGCACCATTGCAATAACGCCCCAGGTTACCAGCGACGAAACGGTTATGCCGTTGAAATAGCCTGCCGAACCTATATTTACCGCATAAAGTATGAAGCCTATAAGCGCAAATACAAGAGTGCCTAAACTTATCCAATTTGCAATCGACTGTCTTTTAATAACGTTCATATCAGTTCTCCTCCTCTTTTTTGTTTTTAAGGAAGTTCGTAAGTCCTGCAACCATAAGGCGCGACCTTGTGGAAATGCAGAAACTTGGTATGCTTGAAAGGAGCCACGGCGGAGCCATATATACCGAAAACGCAAACGAGGTTTCCATATTCATAAGGCTTGAAAAGAATGCAAAAGAAAAGGAACACACCGCGTCGATTGCACTGGGCAACATTCCCGATTTTCAGACTTTGTTCATAGACAATTCGTCCACCTGCCTTGCCCTTGCCGAGCGAATGAACCTTGCTTACAAGACGATAGTTACCAACGGTTTGCAGATTGCCACCAAACTTTCGCAGAAAAAGAACGTAACTTTGATTATGCCGGGCGGCGAAGTACAGTTCAATACCAACACCGTTTCTGGAAGCGTTACCTGCACTATGCTGAAAAAATTCAAATTCGACCTGATGTTGTCTTCGTGCGCGGCGATAAGCGGCGGGGCTACTTACGAGCAGACGCTGGATACTACGCTGATAAAACAGATTGCCTTCGAGCAGAGCAAACTGCGCTATCTTATTGCCGACAGAACCAAATTTTCGCTCACCGCCCCCTATCAGACGGCCGAGCTGAATTCTTATGACGCGGTGATATCCAATATAGACGACGCGACTGCGCAGACCATACGCAGCCAGGGAGTAAATATTATAAACCGCTGAAAAGAATTGGGAGGTATAAATCAGACGGGCGATTGTTTGGCGTTAAAACCGATGCCGACACATATACAGGCATAAATATTTTAAAAAATTTAAAAAAAGCACGCAAAATCATTTGGCATTTTGCTTTATTTTAAGTATAATAATTATCGCTGTCTGAGCTATTGAGGTGTAGCGCAGCTTGGTAGCGCGTCTGGTTAGGGACCAGAAGGTCGTGGGTTCAAGTCCCGTCACCTCAACCAAAAACACAGGAACACAGTTCCTGTGTTTTTTCTT
>URMT01000112.1 GCA_900549005.1 uncultured Eubacteriales bacterium
GACTATTTGTCCCGCGGCCGCCCTGTTCAACACGCGTTACCCGCCGCTTACACTGCGCCTCCCGCCGCAACGGGCATTATTATATCCACCACAAACATATTGTCGCGCAGGCCAACAGAAAGATTGCCGCCGTACTTTTTTACCACATATCTGACCGATTTGAGGCCGAAACCGTGATAGTCGGTGCTGCCCTTCGTTGTGACGGGAAGGTTATCTTTGAATTTAAGATTTTCGGTGCAGTAGTTTTCGGCGTGTATACATAAAAGGTTATCCTTGCGGAAAACTTTGAGCATTATGCACCTCTTCTCTTCGTCGGGCACCGTCTGTTCATACTCTATCGCATTGCTTAAAATGTTTCCGAACACCGAGCTTATGTCGGTGAGGCGCATAAACGCAAGTTCGGCGCCCTGCACCATAGTGGAAAAGGCTATGCCGTTTTTGTGGCAGACGTACATCTTTTCGTTTAGAACGGCGTCGAGCGCCTTGTTGCCCGTATTGGCAGTCTGTTCGTAGCGCTCCACCGCCTCCTGAATTTCGGCAAGGCCGCTGTCGCCGTCGTACTTGCCGCCGCGGATGTCGCTTATGAAGTGCTTCAAATCGTGCGCCTTCATATTGATTAGGTCGATATTCTCTTTCATCGCGTCGTAATACTTGTTCTCCTGCGCGATAAAGCGTTCCAGCTCGGCATTCTCGTCGGCCTTCCACTTATAGCCCTGCAAGCCGAATTGCAGAATGAGCGCTATAACGTCGCACAGAATGAGCGGCAGCCTTATCACCCATATTCCGTCCAGCCCGTACACCTGGAACAGGAACTGAATGAGGTAGCAGAACAGCATTGAAAACAGCGCGATTAAAAGTATGCCGTAGCTTTGCAAACTTATCTTTTTTCCGCCGCGGAAGCGGCGTATTATAACAAAATATGCCGCCACGTATACGGCAGCCATTGCGGCAACCGAGATAAAGAACCAGCCCGTATCGCTTATTTTTTCGGCAAACGGCAGATAGACTATATTTTCTATATTGTGCGACAGGTTTTGCAAAAGCTGGGCACCCACAAAGCAGAACAATACCTCTTTGAACGAGCTTTTGAAGCACGCCGCGCCCATCCCGAGCGACAGAATGAATATTGTGACCGAATTTAGCCCCGAGGGCAGCCAGTGGTATATCACGTTGGTAATTACAATCGAAAGAAGGGCGAAAACCGCAAACGAAAGGCAGAGGCGCAGAACAAATTTTTCGCGCCGCGCGAGCAGCGGAAAAAAGAGCGCTTCCGCCAGAAAGAGCTGCAAAATGTAACCGTGATATATCTTTATTTCAAATAGCTCCTGTATGGTCATTTGCTTTCCCCCGCGCAATCGGCCGTCAGTTTTTTCTGCCTATAAAAGAAGTGAGCGCGTCTAAAAACTCGGCCTTGTATACCCTCGATAAAGGCAGCGCCTCGCCGCCGACAGTGATTTCAGACAGGGTATATCCCTCGACATATGCCAGATTCACAAGCAACGAACGGTTGATTTCGGCAAAGCCGTTGGCCTTGAAAAGAGGCTTGATTTCGCCGAGCGTGCCGCGCATTTTCAGCTCCTCTCCGGCGGTGTGGAAGAACAGGTAGTGCTTTACGCTTTCCACATACTTTATATCTGCAAGCTGAACCATTCTCACCGCACCCACCCCGCGCACGGCGAACGAAGCGCTCTTGTTCCTTTTAAGATACGAGCGCACTTTGTCGAGCTTGATTTTGAAAAGGTCGTAACTTACGGGTTTTACGAGGAAGTCGAAGGCGTTCACCTCGTAACCCTTTATGGCGTACTGCGCCATAGTGGTGATGAATATAAGGCAGACCTGCTCGTCCACCTTGCGCAGACGGCGCGCCGCCTCCAACCCGTTCATATGCGGCATTGCTATATCCATCAAAACGAGGTCGAAGCCGCCCTGATAGTCGCTGATAAAGTCCATTCCGTTGGTAAAAACTTCCATACGGAAGGCCTCGCCGCACTCCTGCCCATACCTTCCGATATAGCCGCGGAACTGTTCTATCCACTTCTCTTCGTCCTCGATAATCGCCACTTTAAACATCTGAGTTTTTCTCCGTATTGCCGCGCGGTGCGGGCAGGCAGAAAAAGCGCCCGCCAAAAATTAAGCGCCGTACGGCATAAATAAGTGCTTAAAGTATACCGCAAAACGGCCGTTTTATCAATACTTAAATAAAAACGCCGCAGCTTTTGGCAAAAACTGTAAACTTTGCGGCACAAAGTGTAAGCAGCTTTGCGCAAGCGCCCTCAGCGCCAGGCGCAAAACACGGCGCGCACCGTGTTGCAAAGCGCGGTGCTTATGCGTACATCTTGCCTATTATGTACGAAACCAGCCTTGAAGGCAGAATTTTTGCAAGAAACAGAAAGAGCGCATACTTTTTCCCTCCCGAGGCCTTTACGGGCGGATTTTTTGAATTTGCAAGCCTTACCGCCGTGCGCGCAATTGCCTCGGGCGGCAGTCCGCCGCGCTCGTCCCGCTCCATCACGGCAACGGAGCGCTCTACCCTGCCCGCGTAGGCGGGGTTGTTTTGCGTGTTTTTGCGGCGGGAGGACGTGAAGTCGGTCTTTACGTCGCCGGGGAGCAGCGCCGTAACCTTTATGTTGAATGGCGCCACCTCGCTGCGAAGCGCCTGCGAGAGCGAAAGCACTGCGGCCTTGGTTGCCGAATAGAAGGACTGGAAGGGTATTGAAAGCTCTGCCGCCACCGAGCTCATATTGATTATCGTACCGCCGCCGCAGTCGCGCATAACGGGCACGACGGCCTGTATCAGGTTGAGCGCGCCGAAGAAATTTACGTCGAATATGGCGCGCGCATCGGCATACGCGGTATCCTCAACCGAGCCCGAAATGCCCATACCCGCGTTGTTGACAAGTACGTCTATCCTGCCGTACCTCGCCTTTACCTCCTCAACGGCGGCAAATACGGCCGCCCTGTCGGTCACGTCGGCAGAGATGCTGTCGAACCCCTCGGCCGTGCGGCGGGCAAGGCACACCACCTTTGCGCCCCGCCTTGCAAACTCCTGCGCGCACGCCCTGCCTATGCCCGCAGAAGCGCCCGTGATAAGAACTACTTTACCCTTTATTCTGTCTGCCATAATACTGTTTATACCCCGTTATTTGCGGCATATGCGCCGTCCTTTTCAAGATTGAGCCATTCAAGCTCCTCCGCTGTAAGTCCGATATCCGCCGCGCCCGCATTGTCGCGCAGGCGGTTTGGCGAGGAACAACTGACCACGGCAAAAGCGTTCATCTTTCCGCACAATACATATGCGAGCGCCACCTGCGCCACGCTTACGCCCGGCCTTTTTGCCAGCTCTTCGCAACGGCGCAGCCGCAGGAAATTTTCTTCGCTTACGTAGCCCTTTAAGGTAATTTTGTCAAAGATTTTAACCGCTCTTTCAAATTCGCCGCTCTTTATCCTGCCAGAGAGTACCCCGCGCGCCAGCGACGAGTAGGCTATGACGGGCATACCGCAGGAGACATACCATTCGCGCGCGGCCGCGCCCTCTTCGCCGCATATGCTCACGCCGCCGCCCCACGGGTCGCCGTATTGCCTTGCCAGGCTGTAATTGGGGCTGGACACCGCAAATGGTATAAGGCCGCGCTTATACGCATATTCGTTGGCCTCTTCTATGCGCCGATGGGTCCAGTTGGAGCCGCCGAAGGCGCCTATTCTGCCCTCTGAATGAAGGGCGTTCAGCTCCTCTACCACCGTGCCTGCGGGCACAGACAAATCGTCGCGGTGCAGAAGATATATATCTATATAGTCGGTGCCGAGCGCTGAAAGCGACTTTTTTAAATCGGCATGCATTGCGCGCGCGTTGACGCGCCTTCTGCCGAAGATATCGGGGTGACAGCACTTTGAAATTACCACCGCCCTTTCGCGCACCCCGGACGCGGCCAGCCACCTGCCGAGCGCCTTTTCCGCCCTGCCGTAGACGCGCGCCGTATCGAATGTGTTTATGCCGAGCGACAGTGCGCAGTCGAGTAGCGCGTTGCAGTTTTCGCCGCGCATAAATGCGGGCGTTGACGTGCCGAGTATAATTTTTGAAACGGGCTTAGCCACGCCCGCAATCTTTGAATACTTCATAATACAAGCCGAATAAATAATTTTGATTATTTTCGGTACGGCGCCTGCGCGGACGCCGCCGCTGCGCTTATTTTAACACACCCGCCGCCCCGTTGCAACCTATTTGCAGATTTTTGCTAGCAAGGCAAACCTCCTTCTCTATCCAAAAATCTCACACACCGCCATTTCGGCAGAAACGTTAATGCCCCCTAATATGTCATTTCGACCGAAACGAGCGAAGTGAGTGGAGCGGAGAAATCTCTGATTAAAAAAATGGCAAAATTTCCCCATTCGCTCCGCTCAGCCGAAATGACAAAGGGAGCAACTTACAGGTTTAATATA
>URMT01000113.1 GCA_900549005.1 uncultured Eubacteriales bacterium
AGCGTACACAGAAGTACGTGACCAAGGCAAAACGCAAGTTCAACACAGTATTGCGTAGCTTATATGAACCCGCGCGGCGCTTATACGGAGTCCAGCTTTACCGAAGCTCCCGTCCGCGCATCCTGATACATAACCCAATATCCCCCCTTGCCGACGGGAATGAAGCCCGCCATTCCCGCAAGAGATGAAGGGCAAGCGCCATCAGCGGGCACTCCGTAGCAGATATATGCGGGGCAATCGTCCTCGCAGATTACTCCGAAGACGTAATATTTATCCCCGCCGTAGGTAATGCGCACCCAGCGCGAACCCTTTACCACCTCTTCAAGCCCCTCTTCACGGGGGTACTTTTCAAACAGCCCCTCAATTTCGCCGCGCATACGCTCGTAAAACTTCAAGTCGGAGGCAAGCGGAATATGTTCCGCAACGTCATCGCTCTTTTCCGACTTGCCGCCTGCGGCTTTGCCGCTACCAGAACCGAAGGCGGGCTCACCGCCGCCGTCCGACCTTACTCCGCCGTATGAGGGCGCGCCGTCTGCGCTTTTTGAACTACCGTCGTCCGCCGCGGCGCGGGACAATGCTTCGCCGCTGCCGCCGTTTCCGCCTGTTTGAGGCTCTTTGCGTAGGCCGAAATCAGCCTCATCTTCGCGCCCGCCGCGCCCGTCTTTTTGTTCCTTATCCGCGCATACAGCGCCCTGCCCCTGATTATAAGCGGTGTATTCATAATAATTCTCCTCGGCGATGGCCTCGTCCTCGTAGGCGGCGCCCGCCTCGGGCAGGTTTTTCAGCTTTTCCTGGCGCTCTATCTCGCGCACGCACTCCGCCGCCGCCCAGCCGAAGTCGCCGCACACCGCCATTGCAACGGGACTGACTTCTGTATTTACGAAGCAAATCACGCCCACGAAGCCCGCGGAGGTATCGGTTTTGCTTTCGCCCTCGAAGAAGTCGCCTTCGAACACGGTTACGCACTTTCCGTCACTTACGGCGCTGACGTATCTGCCGCAGGTGAGCGGCGCGAAATTTATGCGCGAAATTTCCACGCGCATAAAAAGGCGGTAATTTTCTATTTTAATAAGCCCCGAAAGTTGCCCGCCGTCGGCGGAAAAGCCGCTCTTTATTCCCCTTATTACGGCAATATTTTTTGTATATCCTGCCACCTTGCACCTTTAAATTAAAAAAATAAATATTATTCTTTATACATAATATATCATATAAGAAAGCGGTAATTTGTATGTTTTTTGTAAATTTTGTCGCAAATTGGCGCAAACAAATAACGGTTTCGTGCGGGGATATGCCCCAACCAACGCAAATTTTTTAATTTACACGGCATATACGGCATAATAAGTATTTTTTTTATTTAAAATAATTGCGTTTGAAATAATTTTGAAGTATAATTAAAGTGATATCAAATTTAATTTTTTTGTATGCCTTAAAAATTTATCGCGGACGCAGGCGCGCCGCGGTAAATTGAAGCGGCATTACGGAGTAAAAGGAGTTTTAAAATGGCACTTACGAAAAACAGAGAAATTCTCAACTTCGTTGAAGAGAGCGCCGACCTTGCCCAGCCCGATTACATCGTGTGGATAGACGGCAGCCAGAAACAGATTGACGAGCTGAGAAAAGAGGCGGTTTACTCCGGCGAGCTTATAAAGCTCAACGAAACGCTTTTGCCCGACTGCTACCTTCACCGCACCAAGGTGAACGACGTTGCGCGCGTTGAAGACAGAACCTTTATCTGCACCAAAGACCGCGACGACGCAGGCCCCAACAACTATTGGATGGACCCCAGGCAGGCGCACGAACTGGCAAACGAGATTGCGCGCGGCTCTATGCGCGGCAGAACGATGTACGTCATACCCTATTCTATGGGCGTAATCGGTTCTGACTTTGCCCGCTACTGCATCGAGGTTACAGACTCTATCTACGTAGTTCTGAATATGAGCATAATGACGCGCGTGGGCAGGAAGGTGCTCGACGCAATAGGCCCCCGCGGCGAATTCGTGAAGGGCTTCCACGCAAAGTGCAACGTAGAGGCGGAAAACAGGTACATCCTGCACTTCCCCGAAGAAAATTCTATAATTTCCGTAAACTCGGCATACGGCGGCAACGTTCTGCTCGGCAAGAAGTGCTTTGCCCTCAGAATAGCTTCCTTCCTCGGCAAGAACGAGGGCTGGATGGCAGAGCATATGCTGATTTTGGGCGTTACCTTCCCCGACGGCGAAAAGAAGTACGTTGCGGCGGCGTTCCCCTCTGCCTGCGGCAAGACCAACCTTGCGATGCTCATACCGCCCAAACACTACCTCGACAAGGGTTACAAAGTTGAGTGCGTGGGCGACGACATTGCGTGGATTCGCGTGGGCGACGACGGAAGGCTGTGGGCGGTGAACCCCGAAAACGGCTTCTTCGGCGTGGCGCCCGGCACCAACGACCATTCCAATCCCAACGCCCTGGCAACCACCAAGCGCGGCACGATATTCACCAACGTTGCGCTCAACACCGACGATATGACGGTTTGGTGGGAAGGTTTGAACAAGGACCTGCCCGAACACTGCATAGACTGGACGGGTAAGCCCTGGGACCCCAAGAAGTACGACAAGAAGAACAAGTCTACCTGCGCGGCGCACCCCAACAGCAGGTTTACGGCGCCCGCAAAGAACTGCCCCTGCATTTCGCCCGAATTTGAAAGCGCCAAGGGCGTACCCCTTTCGGCTATAATATTCGGCGGCAGAAGGGCCACCACCACTCCCCTCGTATACCAGTCGAGGGACTGGAACCACGGCGTGTTCGTGGGCAGCGCGATGTCTTCCGAGACGACTGCGGCCGCAACGGGCGCGGTAGGCGTTCTCCGCCACGACCCTATGGCGATGAAGCCCTTTGCAGGCTACCATATGGGCGATTATTGGCAGCACTGGATTGATATGGGCAAGATTGTTAAGAACCCGCCCAAAATTTTCAACGTAAACTGGTTCCGCCAGGATAAAGACGGCAACTTCATCTGGCCCGGCTTCGGCGACAATATGCGCGTGCTCGAATGGATTTTGAAGCGCTGCGAAGACAGCGTAGACGCCAGAGAGACGGCAATAGGCTACGTGCCCAACGCCGAGGATATAGATATATCCGAACTCGACTACGAGATTGCTCCCGGACACAAGTTCGGAATCGAAGATTTGAAGGGCATACTCGAAGTGGACGAAGCACGCTGGGGCTTCGAGGCCGACGAGCTCGAAGGTTACTACAACAACTCCATCGGCAGCAGGATACCCAAGGAACTTTGGGACTGCCTTAACACATTGAAGGCAAACTGCGCAGAGGCCAAGGCGGCGGCAGAAGCAGCTATGCCCGCGCAGGAAGCAGCTCCCGCGGCAGAGACCGTGGCAGAAAAGCCCGCATACACGGGCAAGAAGCGCGGCAGAAAGCCCGGTTCAACCAACAAAAAGAAGGCCCAGCCCGAAGTTCAGCCCGTAAAGCGCGGCAGGGGCAGGCCCAGGAAGAACCCCGTTCAGTAATCGGGATAATCTGATTTAAAAGCGGCGGGTGCGGCACTTTAAGTGCCGCACCCGCCTTGATTTTTTACCGTAAAAAAAGGCCTTGTTGACAAAACTGGCCGCATAAGGTATACTTTTTACATCAGGCGCGCGACGGCGGGCGCGGTTCGGGGGAAGAATATGGATAAACTCAAAAAGACGGGAATAGTGTCGGCTGCGGCGCTGATATTCCTTTTGATTGCCTCGCTGGCGGCGTACCTGTTCGGCTTTGCAAAGACCGACTATCCGAACGCGGGCTGGGTATTCATAGGCGCAGGCGCGGCGATTTTAGTTGCAAGCGGCGTTGTTGCGTTTGCAGTGAAAAAGCACACGGCCGTGAACATTGCCTGCTTTGCCGCAAACTCGGTGGCGCTGGGGCTGTGTATACGCGGCTGGTATATTTTGCGCGGACTGGAAAACAGCTTTCTGACGATGTTTCTGGTATGCCTTGCGTGCATTGCATACCTGTGGATATTCTTTCTTTTATGCCTCGTCCCCTTCCTTTCAAGGCACATAAAGCCGTTCTTCTTCATATGGCTGGGAATATCCGCAGTGGCGTACATACTTGTGGTAATTTTCACCGAGACCACGTTCGTATCCACATTCGGATACTATATGCTGATGACGGCCTCGTTCATATTCGCAATGATTTCGGGAGTGAGCGGAATTCACGGCCTGATACGCGCGATGGCGCTATCTTCGTATTCGGTAGTTGCGGTAGCCGCAATCGCGGCGGTCGTGGTGCTGACCGAGGACGGTGATATGTGCCTCGACTTTATACCCGACATTCTGGCCGCCTCGCCCGACGATATCGGCAAAAAGAAGGCAAAAAAGCCGGGCAATGTTTCCCCGCCCGATGAAATGAATGTAATGAAGTGAG
>URMT01000114.1 GCA_900549005.1 uncultured Eubacteriales bacterium
ATACCCGTTGTGTGTGGCGAAATGAGATGAGCAAACGCATATGAAGGCGTTTGCGATGACAGAGGCTGCAAGTTGTTTACCTTATTGCAGCCGAGACCCCTGCTTGCGCCCGTGATTTGTTTTGAAATGTCATTGACGTGATTGCGCTTACAGCGAACAATCGCTATTCCGTCGCTTTCGCTCCTTACGAGCGAAGTCAAGACATCTCAACCGCAACGTTGCCGCAAGGCAACTCATCACGCGGGCGGCGCCCGCTCATCACTAATCACGTTGCCTTTGGCAACTCATCGCTGCGCAAAGCAACTCATCACGAGCGGCAACAAGTTGAAAAATCTCGATACAGAGATTTTTCAACTGCATTTACACCCTTTGGGCGAGCATCTGCTTGCGCTCTTCGGCGGAAAAGGCGAGAAGCTGGGGCCTATTCTTTAAAAGCTCGAAGTCAACTTCTGCAAGCGGCGTCTTATTCCTTATCAAAGAGGTATATATGCCCGCGCGGAGGAAGTCGTTTATCAAAATAAAGCCGACCAGCCGCCCTTCTTTTAAGAACAGTTTTTTGTAAACCTTGTCGCTCACTTCCTCTATGCACTCGCCCTCGTACACGCCAGCCGTAAGAACGTGCGTTTCGAAAAAGCCTATGGCATTCATCGGTATGGCGTCGTCGTGCACGGCCATTCCGCCCGCCATATTCACGCCCGCCACGCTGCCCTGGAAGTATGCGTTGGGCAGAAGCGCAAGTATGCGGCCCGAACCGACGGAGCTGTCGTAGCCTTCGGCACAGTCGCCCGCGGCGTACACGTCCTTTATGCTCGTGCGCATACCCTTATCCACCACTATTCCGCGGTTTACCTCGCCGCCCGCCTCCTTTACAAGTTCGGTGTTGGGGCGAACGCCTACGGCAACCACCAGAATATCGAATTCAATCTTCTTTTTGCTGTTTTTGAGGTATGCGGCGCTGCCTTCGAACCTTTCGGCGCTGTCGCCGAGGAAGAACTTTACGCCCCTTGCTTCCAGCCCGCGCTGAACTATGGCCGCGCCCTCTTTGTCGAGTATGGATGGCAGAATTCTGTCCGCCATATCCACCACAGAAACGCTCTTCGCCCTTTCGAGTATGCCCTCGACGCATTTCAGGCCGATGAGACCCGCGCCTATCACGAGCACGTCTTTGTCCTTGGAGAGCGCGCCATCCAAGGCGAGCATATCGTCCATCGTCATAAACGAAAATCTGTTTTCGACGCCGTCCAGACCCTGCATAGGCGGAACGAAGGGGCGCGAACCCGTGGCTACGAGCAGTCTGTCGTAGGGAAGAACCTCGCCGCCGTCGAGTTCGACCGTCTTTGCCTCGGGGTCAATCTTGCGGGCGACCCTGCCGTACAGCACCTCTGCCCCGTTCTTTTGGTAAAAGTCCGCGGGACGGTAATTCATATTTTCGCGCTTAACCCTGCCGAGGAGGCAGTACGAGATTAGCGGCCTGCCGTACACTGGGTACTTTTCGGCCGAAATAACGGAGATTGCGCCCTTTTTATCTACGCTGCGTATGCCCTCTATGCAGGCGGTTGCAGCTATTGAGTTGCCGATGATTACGTAATTCATAACGATACCTGTTTTTTTGTATGGCTGTGCGGCAGAAATGCCGCACCGCAAAAGCACAGAATTTTTTTGTGTGCCGACAGAAAACCGCCCTTACCTTTCCTCGAACACTATCGCGTTGTTGGGGCAGTTTTTTACGCAGTTGGGCTCGCCCATAACATTGTCGGTGCAGAGCGCGCACTTCTGCGCCGCCTTGCCGTCGGGCGCGGGCATTATCGCGCCGTAAGGGCACACCAGCACGCAGGTGTAGCACCCCACGCACTTATTCCTGTCTATGCGCACGACGCCGCATTCGTCCTTCGAGAGGGCGCCGGCTATGCAGCTTTTAACGCAGATGGCATCCGAACAGTGGCGGCAGTTGACGGCAAAATGTACGGGAAAGCCGTCGTCGCCCTCGACCTTGATGCGGGGTATGAACTCGCCCAGCCTGCCTTTGAGCTTGAACATTGCGTCCAGCCCGGAATTGGCGTACATACACTCGTATTCGCACAGATGGCAGCCGAGGCACCATTCTTCGTTCACGTAAATTCTTTTCATTCAACAACTCCGTTAATTCCCGCATATATGCGGGGCAATCGTGCGCGGAGAACGCACGTTCAATACATCTTTATGCACGCCTCGCGCTCGGCGCCCACCGAAACGTAGCGTATGCGGCAGTCGCACAGCTTTTCGAGGAGCTTTATGTATTCGAGCGCCTCTTTGGGCAAAT
The DNA here is from genome assembly GCA_900549005.1 of uncultured Eubacteriales bacterium. Lineage (GTDB taxonomy): Bacteria > Bacillota > Clostridia > Christensenellales > Borkfalkiaceae > Coproplasma > Coproplasma stercorigallinarum. The sequence continues at coordinate 2,300 of URMT01000114.1, forward strand.
CTTCGGGCTTTTTGCAGCCCGTTATGTCGCAGTTCCAGCCCTTAACCTTTTCGAACACGGGCTTGCAGTAGTCGAGCACGTCGGTGAAGGGGAATTCGTCGAGCACCTTGCCGTCGAGCTCGTAGTGTGTGCAGATTTCAATCTCTTCGTAGTCGTCCAAAACGTCGAGCTTGGTGAGCGCGATTTCGTCGGCACCCTGGCAGCGTATGCCGTAGCGGGAAGCGACTACGTCGAAGGGGCCAACCCTTCTGGGCCTGCCCGTGGCTGCGCCGTATTCGCCGCCGAGTTCGCGGAGGCGTTCTGCCTTTTCGCCGAAATATTCGCACGTGAAGGGGCCTGCGCCCACGCAGCTTGAATAGGCCTTCATTATGCCTATCGACTTATCTATTTTAAGGTTGGGCACGCCCGCGCCTATGGGGGCGTAGGCCGCTATCGTGGAGGAGCTCGAAGTATAGGGCACTATGCCGTAGTCTATATCGCGCAGAGCGCCGAGCTGGGCCTCGAACATAATCTTTTTGTCCGCTTTGTTGGCGTTGTTGAGGTATATGCCCGTATCGGTGATGAACTCCTTCAAAGGCTCGCCGTAGGTGCGGAAGTAATCAATCATATCGTCCACCTTTACGGGGTCGTAGCCGTAGGCGGTGACGGTGAGGTTCTTCCACGCCACGATGTCGGGCAGGCGCTTATACATAAGTTTGGTGTTTAAAAGTTCGCCCATACGGAAGGCCTTTTTCATATACTTATCGGCATATACGGGCGCAATTCCGCGGCGGGTGGAGCCGTAGGGCTTGCCCGTTGCCTTTGAAAGCCTGTCTTCCTCCATTACGTCCTGCAACACGTTGTAGGGCATAGTTATTACGGCCTTGTCGCTTATTTTAAGATTTTCGGGCGTGATTTTTATGCCCGCGTCGCGCAGACGCTCGATTTCGCCGCAGAGGTGTTTGAGGTCGATTACCATTCCGCAGCCGAGGATATTGACCACGTCCTCGCGCAGTATGCCGGAGGGAAGCAGGTTTAAAATAAACTTGCCCTTTTCGTTGATGACGGTGTGCCCGGCGTTGTTGCCGCCCTGATAGCGGCATACGATGTCGAAATCGCGCGAAAGCAGGTCAACCATTCTGCCCTTGCCTTCGTCGCCCCAGTTGATACCACAGATACTTGTCAACATAATTCAAAAATCCTTAAAGTTTATATTCTTCCCTTTGGCTCTCTAACAAAGGGTTTGATTACAATTGGCGCGGCAATATGCCGCAAACATTCTGCCGCATTATAAATAAGCAACTAATAACTTCATAAAAAATAAAGTATAAACAATGTTTCAAGGCGGGTTTCCCGCCGCAGAAAGACCCTGTTTGCTGCGGTCAGCAGGCTCACTGGAAGTGAATTGCCGCGATTATATAATCGTGGGCCCTAAAAAATCGCGGCAAGAGAAACTTAGTTTCTCAAACTCACGGAAATTTTCGCGCACGGCCTGCACGAAAATTTCGTGAACCCAATCTTTTATTCACCTGCGTGTTTTATACCCAAAATCCTAAGCTCCGTTTCGTTAAGCCCCACCCCGCGCAGCATAAGCCTGTTGCCGCGGAGGGCTTCGATGGAGTTTATGCCCATACCGCCCATCATCTCCTGGATTTCGTGAGTCCAGGCGGTGACGAGGTTGACCAGCCTCTCTTTGCCGATATCGGGGTTGAGCCTTTTTACGAGGTCGGGCCGCTGGGTGGCTATGCCCCAGTTGCACTTGCCCGCGTGACAGCTTCGGCAGAGGTGGCACCCGAGCGCCATTACGGCGGCGGTTGCTACGTAGCACGCGTCAGCGCCCAGCGCTATCGCCTTTACCACGTCGGAGCTGGAATGTATAGAGCCGCCCACCACTATCGACACGCTGTCGCGTATGCCCTCCTGGCGGAGCCTCTCATCGACCTGCGCAAGTGCGAGTTCGATGGGAATGCCCACGTTGTCGCGTATTCTGGTGGTCTTCAAATGTCTAAAGCAGGAACTAAAATTCAAATAGGAGAAAAGATAACAAGAGGATTAGGCGCAGGAGCTAATCCAGATATTGGTGCTCAATCTGCAGAAGAAAGCAAATCTGAAATATCAG
>URMT01000115.1 GCA_900549005.1 uncultured Eubacteriales bacterium
GCGTGAGCGAAGCGCTACTCTGCCGAGGCTCCCGAAGGGAAACGGCAGATTGCGCTTATAAAGCGAACAATCGCTATTCCGTCGCCTTCGGCTCCTTACAACCAAGGGCGCAGCCCGCGTGGAGAAATCTCGCAGCCCGTCGCCTTCGGTTCCGAGATTTCTCCGTGCGCTCATTACATTCGCTTAGTCGAAATGACGGTAAGTTAAGTGTTTAAAGTGAAATCGCCCTGTCATTTCAACCAAAGCCGAAAGTTCCCGCTCTGTCATTTCGACCGAGCGTAAGCGAGCGGAGAAATCTCAACCGCCTTCGCACTGCCTTTTAAGTTCGGCAAGAAAGGCTTTGGCGGGAGGGGAGAACACGGCAAACTTCTTCCATACCACGTCGATGCTGTTCTTTATTTCGGGCGCCAGCGGTATAAATTTCAGTGCGCCGCCCTGCGTGTTTATAATTCCTTCCAGCCCCAGCACGTATCCCGCGCCCTCTTCGGCAAGCTGCGAGGCAACGTATAAAAGATTATAGGTTGCCGCAACTTCAATCTCTTCCGCGGGCAGGTTGAACCACTTTTCAAGCATTCCGCGCGCGTACGACTGGTCGGAAGTTATAATGGGCTTGCCCTTCAAATCTGCGGGCGTAAGCGCCGCCCTGTCCGCAAACTCGTCGTCCCTGCGCACAAGCACGCCCCAGCGGTCGCTCGCGTTCAGCCGCACCGAGCGGTATGCCGAAAGGTCGCTCACGCCCAGCATCACGCCGAAGTCAATCAGCCCCTTGTCCAGCTTTTCGCTGACGGCGGTCGAATCGCCGCTGAAAAATCTGAACTTCACTTCGGGGTGCGCCCTTCTCACTGCGGCGGCCGCGCGTATCACCTCTTTTGCGCAGCTCGTCTCGCCGCCGCCTATCCTCACTTCGCCGCAAATTTTATGTTCTGGCGCGCTCATCTCTGCCATAGTCTTGTCGTAAAGTTCAAGCATCTCTTCCGCACGCTTTTTCAACAGCTTTCCGCGCTCGGTCAGCGTTATCCTGCGGCTTCCGCGCTCAAAAAGTTCGCCTCCCGCCTCGGTTTCAAGGTTCTTCATCTGCCGCGAAAGGCTGGGCTGCGTTATGTAAAGACTGTCGGCCGCCGCCGATATGCTCCCCGTCTGCGCCACCGCCAGAAAGTATTTCAGTTCCCGCAGTTCCATAATTTTCCCTCGGCCTTTTTTCCTGATTATACTGCGTTATTATATGCCTGTCAAGCATAGTTTTATATTATATATAGGTATTTGACATAGTTTTGCGGATACGGGTATAATATTTTGCGTAAGGAGTAAAGTTCAATGACCGTTGAAGAATACAAACAGGCCGCCGCGCGCGGCGAATATATAGAGGGAGGGAGCGAAAAGCACCTTTTAATGCACTCCGAGGCACGGCGGGCAATGAAGATAACGTGCGAAATAAATTCGGGTTACCACACGCCCGAAGAGCTCCGCGCCCTTATGTCTGAGCTGGTGGGCTATGAGGTGGATAAAAGTTTCGGGCTGTTCCCGCCCATATATTCCGACTTCGGAAAGAATATAAAGATGGGCAAAAACGTATTCATAAATTCGGGCTGCTGTTTCCAGGACCAAGGCGGCATAGAGCTGGGCGACGGCTGTTTAATCGGCCACCAGGTGGTGATAGCCACTTTAAACCACGACCTCGACCCCGAAAAGAGGGGCAGTATGATACCCGCGGCGGTAAAGCTCGGCAAAAACGTGTGGGTGGGCGCGCACGCAACCATTCTCCCGGGCGTAACCGTGGGTGATAACGCCGTAATCGCCGCAGGCGCCGTCGTCACCAAAGACGTTCCCGCATACTGCGTGGCGGCAGGCGTTCCCGCGCGGGTAATCAAGCAAATTGAAGGCGCCGCAAAAGGTTAAGCGCCGCCTGCAAAAGCGCCGCCCTCGTCTTCGCCGCTTACAAAAAAATTCATAGGCGGCAAAAAAATTTATTTAAAACAATTGACTTGAAGTTTGGTTTAAGTTTTAGAATATAAATAAGGTATAAACAGAATAAAACCCAACTATTGCAAGGAGGAATTCATATGTTAGGCAATTTCACATATTGCAACCCCACAAAGCTCTATTTCGGCAAAGACGCCCTTGACGGGCTCAGGCAGGAGCTGCCCAAATACGGCAAAAACGTGCTTTTGGTTTACGGCGGCGGCTCGATAAAAAAGAACGGCGTATACGATAAAGTTATGGCCGTGCTCAACGAGTGCGGCAAAACGGTGTATGAGGACGCTGGCGTAATGCCCAACCCCACCGTGGAAAAGCTGTACGAGGGCGTAGAGAGGGCAAGGGCGGCCAAGGCCGACTTCATTCTCGCCGTCGGCGGCGGCTCGGTCTGCGACTATTCCAAGGCCGTTTCAATTTCTGTAAACTGCAAGGAAGACCCCTGGGAAAAGTACTATATCCGCTTCGAGGACGTAGACCCCGACTGCAAAATTATTCCCGTAGGCTGCGTGCTCACGATGGTGGGAACGGGCTCTGAAATGAACGGCGGCTCGGTAATAACCAACCACGCGCAAAAGCTCAAAATCGGCCACGTGTTCGGCAAAAACGTGTTCCCCAAATTCTCTGTCCTCAACCCCGAATTTACCTTCACGCTCCCCGCTTACCAGATGAAGGCTGGCTTCTACGACATTATGTCGCACATTTTGGAACAGTATTTTTCGGGCGAGGACGACAACACTACCGACTATATCGCAGAGGGGCTTCTCCGCTCGCTCATACACAGCTCTGAAATAGCCGTAAAGAACCCCACCGACTACGAGGCGCGCTCCAACATAATGTGGACGGCCACCTGGGCGCTCAACACGCTGATTGCCAAGGGCAAGACGACCGACTGGGAGGTGCATATGCTCGGCCAGGCCGTGGGCGCGCACACCGACGCAACTCACGGAATGACTCTCTCCGCCGTATCTATGGCATATTATAAGCTGATTATGCCCTACGGGCTCAAAAAGTTCGTGCGCTATGCGGTAAACGTATGGGGCGTAAACTCCGCAGGCAAGACTGACGAAACGATTGCCGAAGAGGGCCTTGCCGCAATGGAGGCGTGGATGCGCCGCATAGGGCTTGTGATGAACCTCACCGACCTCGGCGTTACCGAAGATATGATAGACGGAATTGTAAAATCTACCCTCATAATGGAGGGCGGCTACAAGGTACTCACGCAGGACGAGGTGCGCGAAGTATTGAAAAACAGTCTTTAATCTGGGCAAAATCGTAAAAAAACAGCAGGGCGCCGTGCGGAAAATTTTCCGCACGGCGCACTGCCTTTATTTTTAATTGGAGCGCATATATGCCGCAATCAATGGCATTTTTTAAGTATAAGGTCTGTCACCTTGCACATATCTTCGTCAAAACTTACCGTCTTTGCGGCGTTCTCTTCAATCGGTTCGGGGTAGTCCCTGTTTATGCGAATAAGGCTGACATTGCAGAAAAAATATCTGCACGCCGCAATGCTCCGAAATTTACTTGCCTATTACCGAAAAACGCTGTTTTACGTGAGCCGCGCTCTCCGCCTCGTCAATCATTGCGATGGCGTAGTCGGCATAGCTTATGCGGCTTTCGCCCTTGTCGTTCACAAAGTATTCCTCGCCGCCGAGTAAATATTCGCCCGTGCGCTCGCCGTCGGCTACGAAGTCGCCCGCGGGTGAAAGGTATGTCCAGTTCACATCGTCGCGCCCTCTCAGTTCTGCAAGCGCCTCACCCATATTGTTTGCAAGCGGCTTGAATGCTTCGGGAAAGCTGTCAAGGTCTTTTACCTGCAAGGTGTGCTCTTTGTTTACGTAAAGGCTGCCTGCGCCGCCCACTACAAGAAGGCGGGTCTTGCTTCCGCTCAGCACGTCGCACAGGTGCATAAGCGACGTCCTGTGCAGGGGCAGGGTTTCGGGCGTCCACGCGCCAAAGGCGTCAATCACAACGTCGAACCCTTCAAGGTCTGTGGCGGTGATGTCAAACAGGTCTTTAACCACCTTTTTTGCGGCGGTGTTCACCGCCTGGTCTGCGCTGCGCACAAAGCCCGTAACCTCGTGTCCGCGGGCAATAGCCTCTTCAACCAAAAGCCTGCCCTCTTTGCCTGCTGCGCATACAACTGCTATCTTTGCCATAATTTTTTCCTTCATAATGTCTTTGTTTTTGTTGTAACATTTTTAATTACAACAGCAGCATAGCAGTACTTTGTTGTAATGTTAAGTATTACAACAAACTTTTTTAAAAATTTTTTTGCTGCGGAACGGGAGGGAGGAGGAAGTCTGATAGTTATTAAAAATAAAGTACGCGCGCCCGCAAGCGCGGGCGCGCGATAAAAAAAGATGAAAGTTTAAGTTATGAGTTGCTTTGCAACGTGATGAGTGATGAGCGCGGCAAG
>URMT01000116.1 GCA_900549005.1 uncultured Eubacteriales bacterium
GGAGAAATCTCAACTGCAACGTTGCCATAGGGCAACTTATCACGCGCGGCAAGCCGCGCTCATCACTTATCGTGTTGCAAAGCAACTCATAACTGAAACTTTCTCTTTGTCATTTCGAGCGGAGGCGTCAGCCGAAGTCGAGAAATCTCAACCGCAGGAAAGCCTACCCTTGCTCGTCCACATTTGTCGCGCAAGCGAGCTTTACTTATGTGAATTCCCGCAATAAAATGTAGCGCGGCGGCCCGCGCGTAAAGCATTTTATAAGGAATAATTAATTACTTTATCAATTTCTAAATAAACAATGTACGGAAAAAGAGCAGGCGAATTCAGTTCGCCGATATCTCTTTTTCTCGACTTTATTAAAATCTCACGGCAAAGATTTTTGCACAGCAAAAAGATTTGCGTGAACTGTTGTTTCTATGGATATTTTCATCGAGCCTATCGGCAGGCTTATAAACGAATTTACAAAGCTGCCCGGCGTCGGCAAAAAGACGGCGCAAAGGTATGCTTACAAAATAATAAATATGAGCGCGGAAGAGGCCGCAGGCTTCGCCGCGGCGATAACCGATGCAAAGCGCAAGGTCAGGTATTGCAGAATCTGCGGCAACTTCACCGAAGGCGACGAGTGCGAAATCTGCCGCACGCGCGATAAATCGGTCATCTGCGTCGTCAAAGAGCCCAAGGACGTGATAGCGGTGGAAAAGCTGCACGAATACAAGGGCGTATACCACGTTCTCCACGGCGTAATAAACCCTATGGAGGGCGTCGGCCCCAACGATATCCGCATAAAGGAGCTTTTATCGCGCATAGACGGAAGCGTAAAAGAGGTGATTATGGCCACCAACCCCGACGTGGAGGGCGAGGCCACCGCAATGTACATCGCCAAACTTTTAAAGCCCCTCGGCGTAAACGTAACCAGGCTTGCGCACGGCATACCCATCGGCAGCGAGCTTGAATACACAGACGACGTAACTCTGTCGCGCGCGCTTTCCGAACGCAAGTCGATATAGTCGTTGTTTGCGGCATATATGTCGCCCAATTATAAGTTTTGCAATAAATATTCCGCCTTCGGCAACAGTTCGCCGCGGGCATTCACACATAAATTCAATGGAGAAAAAAATGAAGATTTCCGTTCTCGGTTGCGGCAGGTGGGGCTCGTTCATAGCCTGGTACCAGTCGGCGGTAAAGGGAAACGAGGTCATAAGCTGGGGCCCCGAGGGCGAGTATTCGTACGAAGTGCTCAAAAACACGGGCAGAAACGAATACGTCGAACTCGACGGCAGAATTAAGCTCACCTGCGACCTCGAATACGCGCTTAAAAGCAGCGATATAATAATAATTTCCATAAGCTCGCAGGGCCTCCGCGGCTTTATGCAGAAGATAATAAAATACCCCGTGCAAGATAAAATCTTCGTGCTCTGTATGAAGGGTATAGAGGAATCGACGGGCAAGCGCCTTTCGCAGGTACTCACCGAAAGCGGAATTTCGCCCGATAAAATCGCCGTATGGGTTGGCCCCGGGCACATTCAGGCGTTCGTTGCAGGCATCCCCAACTGTATGGTCATAGACTCGGCAAACGAGGAGTTGAAGCGCTTCCTTGCAGATAACTTCAAAAGCAATTTAATCCGCTTTTACTACGGCAACGACCTCATCGGTACCGAAATAGGCGCCGCGGCAAAGAACGTTCTGGGCATAGCCGCAGGCATACTCGACGGAAGCGGCTACGTAAGTTTGAAAGGCCCTTTAATGGCGCGCGGCGCATACGAAGTGGGCTGCCTTATAAAGGCAATGGGCGGCAACTTTATGTCGGCATACGGGCTTGCCCACCTCGGCGACTACGAAACCACTTTGTTTTCCGAATATTCCCACAACCGCCGCTACGGCGAGATGATGGCAAAGGGTCAGAAGTTCGATAAACTTGCCGAGGGCGTAATGACTGCCAAGGCAATGAAAAAGCTGGGCGAGGAGTACGGCGTAGAACTGCCCATAACCGAGGCGGTGTACGAAGCCTGCTTCTTATCGCACGCATTCGAAAGCGGCGACGGCGCAAAGGAGTGTATGAACATAATCTTGAAGCTCTTCGACCGCGCCACCAAGAGCGAGTTCGATTTCAGTTAAAACCCCGCCGCGCCGCGGCGGTTACAATACTAAAATAACGATACCGCCCTCACGGGCGGTAAATTCACGCAACAGAGAGGCAAAAAATTTGGTAAGAAACGATTTACGCAACGTGGCTATAATCGCGCACGTAGACCACGGCAAAACCACACTTGTAGACGCATTGCTCAAACAGAGCCACGCTTTCAGAGAGAACCAGGCCGTTGAAGAGAGGGTAATGGACTCCAACGACTTGGAGCGCGAGCGCGGAATAACAATTCTTGCAAAAAACACGTCCGTCCACTATAACGGCGTAAAAATCAACATAGTCGACACCCCGGGCCACGCCGACTTTTCGGGCGAGGTTGAAAGGGTTATGATGATGGTAAACGGCGTTCTCGTCCTCGTCGACGCCGCCGAAGGCCCTATGCCCCAGACGCGCTTCGTCGTTCAGAAGGCGCTTGAAATGGGTCACCGTCTCATAATCGTCGTAAACAAAATCGACCGTCCCGACGCCCGCCTTGCCGAAGTTCAGGACGAAATTCTGGAACTTTTGTTGGAGCTCGACGCCTCCGACGACCAGCTTATGAGCCCCGTTGTGTGGTGCTCGGGCCGCAACGGCACGGCCACCCTCGATTTGAACACGCCCGGCAAAGACCTCACGCCGCTGTTCGATACCATTTTATCGCACATCCAGCCGATGGAAGTGGACGAAAAGGGCGGAGCGCAACTGCTCGTTTCGTCGATAGACTACAACGACTACGTGGGCAGAATAGGCATAGGCAGGATAGAGCGCGGCGAAATACTGCAAGGTCAGGCGGTAACCGTCACCAACTACAACAACCAGCAGATGAAATTGAACGGTAAAATCGCCAACCTCTACCAGATAGACGGACTGAACCGCGTTCCCTGCGAAAGGGCGATTGCGGGCGACATAGTCTGCTTCTCGGGTCTTGAAAAGATAAACATAGGCGACACCGTGTGCTCGCCCGACTGCGTCGAAGCGCACAAGTTCGTAAAGATTTCCGAACCTACGGTCGAGATGACTTTCTCTGTAAACGATTCTCCCTTCGCGGGCAAGGAAGGCAAGTGGGTAACTACCCGCCACCTGCGCGACAGACTGTTCCGCGAGCTTCTGAAAGATGTTTCTCTCCGCGTGGAAGAGACCGACTCGGCCGACAGCTACCGCGTGTGCGGCAGGGGCGAAATGCACCTTTCCATACTCATCGAAAATATGCGCAGGGAGGGCTACGAATTTCAGGTATCCACGCCCCGCGTGCTGTTCAAAGAGATTGACGGCGTAAAGTGCGAGCCTATGGAGCGCCTCATAGTAGACGTGCCCGACGAATTTTCGGGCGCCGTGTTCCAGAGTATGGGCGAAAGGAAGGGCGAGCTTCTGCATATGAGCGCAGTGGGCAGCCGCACCCGCCTCGAATTTATAATACCCGCGCGCGGCCTGTTCGGCTATAAGAGCGAGTTTTTAACCTCCACCAAGGGCGAGGGCGTGTTCTCTTCGGTATTCTTTGAATATCAGCCTTACAAGGGCGAATTTTCGCGCAGGAGCACGGGTTCGCTCGTAGCGTTTGAAACGGGCGAAGCGGTAACTTACGGCCTTTACAACGCGCAGGGCCGCGGCACGCTGTTCATCGGCCCGGGCACGCAGGTATACGAAGGTATGGTAATCGGCGAAAGCCCCAAGGCAGAGGATATAAACGTAAACGTCTGCAAAACCAAGCACCTCACCAATACGCGCTCGTCATCGAGCGACGACGCACTCAGGCTGATAACCCCCAAGCGTATGAGCCTTGAAGAGTGCCTTGAATTTATAGCCGACGACGAACTTCTGGAAATCACGCCCAAGAATATCCGCATAAGAAAGCGCATACTCGATTCAGAGCTGAGGGCTAAGGCGGCGGCGAAGATACGCAAGGGACTTGCATAATTTCAACATTCTGCGGGCTCCGTGCGGCTTCATATAAGCTGCGCAATACGGTGTCGCGCTGCGCTTTCCTCGGGGTCACGTACGTCTTTGTACGCTCCCCGTCGTAAATGCTCGCGCTTCTTGTCTTGCTTGCTTCTCTGAACCCGTGCCAGAGTTCATAAAAAAATCTTTTGCCTTTGGCAAATACTTTTCCGTGAGTTTTAAACTGTTGTCGTAAAAAGAGGTATCGCAGGGGAACCCTGCTGCTCTTTTTTCGGCATAATAAGTTTGGAAACGGCTTCGGTTAAAAATTTATTCCTTGCAAATTTTTTAACGCGCGGGCTGCCGCGCTGAAAT
>URMT01000117.1 GCA_900549005.1 uncultured Eubacteriales bacterium
GCGCTTTCGGCGCAGAAAAAGGCGGGCTTTTGCCCGCCTTTAATTTTTGGCGTTTTTATAAAGTTTGTGATTGATTTTGTTTTGCTGTTTGGTACGAGTCACCGATATATCATTTGAGTCACCCCCCCCCTATGTCATTTCGACCAAGGGCGCAGCCCGCGTGGAGAAATCTTTTTGTACGTTGCTTTTTTGAGATTTCTCCGCTCGCTATCGCTCGGTCGAAATGACAGGAGCACGTGCGGCGCTGCATTTTGTAGGTCGTATTCGGTTGCGCTGTGCGCATAACTTGCGTTTTATTTGCCTTAAATTATTTGCACAGATTATAATATATGTGCTATAATGGTGCAAGGGTATAATTGCAGATTATACGTATAAACTGCGGTTATACTGATTTTGATATTTTACGGAGCACTTTATGGTGTCTGACTGTATAGCCGCCATATCCACGGCGCCCGCCGCGGGCGGCGTGGCTATAATAAGAATAAGCGGCGCGGGCGCTCTTGCGGTTGCGGCAAAGGTGTTTGCTCCCTCGGGGCGGCGCGCTGTCAAAGATTTCAGACCGCGCTATATGTATGCGGGCAACATTTCGGGCGCGGGCGGAATAACCGACTTCGGCCTGTGCGTGTACTTCAAAGCTCCCCATTCTTTTACGGGGGAAGACGTCGTCGAACTGCACTGTCACGGCGGCGTAGAGCTTTCGCGCGCGGTATTAAAGGCTGTGCTATCTGCGGGCGCGCGCCCCGCAAGGGCGGGCGAATTCACTATGCGCGCCTTTATAAACGGCAAACTTTCGCTCTCTGCGGCCGAAGGGCTTGCCGATATGATAAACGGCAAGAGCGCCGCCGAAGCGCGCGCGGGCAGCCTTCTGTATTCGGGCAGACTGACCGAAGAGGCCAGGTCCGTGCAGGGCGAGCTTACCGACATACTCGCTAAGATAGGCGCCGACGTAGACTACCCCGAAGAGGACATAGAGCGCACCGAACTTCCCGATATAGGCGTGCGGCTCAAAGCGCTTGCACAAAGGCTCCGCGCGCTTGCGGCGCGCTACGACGGCGGCAAAAAGATAAAAAACGGCGTGTCGGTTGCAATATGCGGCAAGCCCAACGCGGGCAAAAGTTCGCTTCTCAATGCCCTTTTGGGCTACGACAAGGCAATAGTTTCTTCCGCGGCGGGCACCACGCGCGACGTGGTCGAAGGCGAGCTTGAACTCGGCGGCGTGCGCTTCAACTTTTACGACACCGCGGGCATACGCGAACAGGCGGGCGAAATAGAAAAACTTGGCATCTCCCGCGCGCGGCAGACCCTCTCTTCCGCCGACCTGGCGCTCATCGTGTACGAGGGCGACTACGGCAGGGAGGAAGAGGAGATAGAGTGCTCGTGCCGCTGCCCCGTAATAAAGGTGCGCAACAAGCGCGACATAGGCGACAGGCCCGACGGTGTGGGCGATATCTTCATATCCGCGCTCACTGGCGAGGGGATAGAGGAGCTCAAAGCTATGATGAAGGAGCGTGCGCTTCCCTCGGGCTCGGCAGACGAGGCGTTCATAATAGAGGAGAGGCACTACCTCGCAGTATCGCGCGCGGCAGACTCGCTTGAAAGCGCTTCCGCGGCGATAGGCGTGTATCCCGTCGATATAGTTTCTGTGGATATAAAAGAGGCGTGGGATATCCTCGGCGAAATTACGGGCGAAACTGCCACCGAAGAGATTATAAATACAATATTTTCCAAATTCTGCGTGGGCAAATAGACTATGTATTAAGTCCGCCAAACCTCGTATATACTTCGCATTACTTTGTCGCGTTTACGGGGGCGGTCATTTATTCGTAGGCACGCGCAGCAATCTGTTTATAAAAAATACGTATCTATGAGGGACTTGAAATGGTAAATCTTGAACTTTACAGGGTGTTTTATACCGTAGCAAAGTGCGGCAGCCTTACCAAGGCGGCTGAGGAACTGTATATTTCCCAGCCCGCCGTGTCGCAGGCGATAAAACAGCTCGAAAGCCAGCTGGGCACAACGCTGTTCAACCGCACCCACAGGGGAATGGAGCTTTCCGTTCAGGGCGGCAAACTCATCTACGGCAAGGTCGAAGAGGCTCTCTCACTTTTGGACGGAGCCGAAAATATGCTCATCGAGCTCAAAACCACAGCCACGGGTACAATAAGGATAGGCGCGACAGACTCGATTTTTTCCAACCTTCTGGCCGACAAAATTGCCGAATATCACGATAAGTATCCCGCGGTGAAGTTCGATTTAATCACGGGCACCACGCTCGACACCATCGCCCAGCTCAAAGACAACAAGTGCGATATCGTGTTTTTAAACCTGCCGATAGACGATAAAGACGTAATGCTTTCGGGCAGCGTAAGCCTTTTAAGCGACATATTCGTGGCAAGCCCGCGCTATGCCGAGCTTAAAGACCAGAACGTGCCCGTAAAAAGGTTGCAGGAATTTCCCCTTCTTATGATGGAAGAAAACACCGTTGCAAGGCGTGCCGTAGATTCGTATCTCGCAACTCTCGGCATAACGTTGCAGCCCGATATCGAGGTGGCAAACTGGGACCTTATGCTAAAACTTGCGGTAAAGGGTATGGGAATCGGCTGCGTTCCCCGCGAATACTGCAAAAAGAAGCTCGAAAGCGGCGAGCTGTTCGAAGTAAACATAACGCCCTCCCTTCCCGTGCGCGGCGTTGGTTTGGCTCTGCCCAAAAACGTGCCCGTGCCGTTCGCTTTGCGCGAGTTCATCGCCCTGTTCAAATAAAGGTTTTTTACGGGCGGAATTTGCAAAAGGGCGGCATATATGCCGCAATTATCTGCAATCATAGGCAATTTATGCGGCGTAAATGCCGCGTATGAGTTGAATAAAGTTTTAAGTAAAGCCGCTTGGCGGCGCGAAGAATTTTCGCGCCGCCAAGCGGCTTTTTTCTTTGTCATTTCGACCGGAACGAAGTGAGTGCAGTGGAGAAATCCGGAAACGGCGATATTAAAAAACAGAGATTTCTCCGCTCGCTGTCGCTCGGTCGAAATGACGGGTACGGGAACTCCGTTCGGCGGCGTCGGGCACAGGTCGTTATGCTTCGCCAACAAAACCACAAAAAATTTTCCGTTTCTTCAAAGTTTATATTGCGTTTACATTTAATTTATAAAAAATTAACATCGGTAAAATATAAATATATTGTAAATGTAAAGCGTGCGCACGGCCGCGCGCATACGGGAGAAGAGGTTTTATGAGGCGGACATACTATTACAGCGACGAGCTTAACGACGACTTTGCCGGCACCAAGATTGAGGCAAAAGCTCTGCCCAAAGATTATAAATACGTGCCCGGGAGCAGGGGCTGGAAGGCGGGTCGGCTGTTCGTTTACAAAATTTTTGCCACGCCGGTAATTATGCTTGTAAGCGCGCTTTTAACGCGCTTTAAAAACAAGCGCGTGCTGCGCGGCTACAAAAAGGGCGGCGCGTTTATATACGGCAACCATACGGCTTTTCTTACCGACGCTATGAATCCCACGCGCATAGCTTTCCCCCGCACGGCCGACGTCGTGGTGAATGCGGACGCCATATCCATAAAGGGCTGCGGCGGACTGGTGCGTATGCTGGGCGCCGTGCCCGTACCGCAGGATTTGCACGGGCTTAAAAATTTTTCTGCCGACATAGTGAGGGCGGCGGAAGAGGGGCACTGGGTGGCAATATATCCCGAAGCGCACATATGGCCGTACTATACGGGCATACGCCCCTTCGGCGCGGCCTCGTTTAAATATCCCGCAAAGTGCGGCGTGCCCGTGTTCGCCTTTACCACCACCTATAAAAAGCGCGCATTTTCTAAAAAGCCAAAAAAAGTCGTGTATATAGACGGCCCCTTCTTCGCCGAGGGCGAAAATTTGAAAGAAAAGGCCGAAAGCCTGCGTGATAAGGTGTATGCCGCTATGCGCGAAAGGTCAAAGCTGAGCGACTGCGCCTACTGCGAATATTACAAGGTGGGCGACGCCCGTCTCGCCGCCTCGCTCAACGCAACGAACATAAAAGTTCGCGGCAGAAAGGTGGCGGCCATCCCCGCCGCAGAAGAGGAGGGGGAAGAGCGTGCGGAGGTTGCCGCCACAAACAACGCATAACCGCGCGGCTTTTTGTGTGCGGGGCGGTGCAGTAAGTTTGCGTTCAGATGCCGTTAATTAAGGCATATCAGGGCACTAATTAAAGATTTTACATTTGTTGTACTATAAAAAACAGCCGCGG
>URMT01000118.1 GCA_900549005.1 uncultured Eubacteriales bacterium
ACGCGATTATTTGCGCGTCGGCGCCCCTGTACAAAAAATTATATTAAATTTACTTATCCGACGGCAGAAACTCCTCGCCGATGCTCTATTCGGCGCGCCTTCTGACGTCCATAAGGGTGGCTATGCCCTGCTCTTCCAGCCTTTCGTACAGTTCGGCGCCCACGTTGACGAGCGACATCGCCGCCCCCGCAAGTTTTTTGCGCACCGACAAAAGCAGCATAAGCCCCTCTTTGGTAAGCCTGCTCACGCCGCCGAAATCGACTTTGAGGTTTTTTACCCCGGCGAGGTTGCCGTTGAAAAACGCCTCGGTAGCGGGCACGCACTCCGCACAGAAGTCGCCCGAAAGCCAGACGCTGAGCCTGTCGCCTTCGCGGCTGCTCTTTATGTCCATATTCACCTCCGCGGCGCTCCGGTTTTAAGCGCCGCCGCGTTTATGAAAGTTGAATTACTATACCCTACGCGCACGGGTTTGTCAAGTACTTTTACCAAAATTGCGAGCACGCGCAATCCTTTATAAACAAAAATGCACGGTTTTTTAAGCTCCTGCGCCCTCTTCCGCCGCGCCGCCGTCGCCCGCAGAAGGCTGCGCCCCGGCGGGTTCTTCCTCCTCTGCGCCCGGCCCTGCAACTTCCGCCGCGCCGCCCTCGGGCAGTCCGCCCACGCTCTGCGCGGGGCCGTTCTGCAAGGGCAGGTTCTTGCCGTACAGCACCTTCAACAAAATGGGCGTGAGTATGGACGACACCAGAATGAGCAGCACCGTCATAATCATAAATTCTCCGCCCAGGGCGTGCGCGCCTAAGGTGCTTTCGTCGGTTACCGTCTGCGTGACTATGAGCGCGACTTCGCCGCGCGCCATCATTCCCACGCCGCCTATTGCCGATTCGCGCCAGTTATAGCGGAAGCCCTTTGCCACGGCGCCGCAGCCGGCTATCTTGCCTACAAGCCCCATAAGCACGGCGAGGAAAGCAAAGAGCAGTATTGTGCCGCCCACGCCGCTGAAATCGATGTTGCTTATGCCTATGTTGGCAAAGAAAATGGGGGCGAATATCGTATACGTATCCACGTTGATTTTGGAATCGACGTACTCGCTGGAACGGCTGACCGTGGATAGCACTATGCCCGCAAGGAACGAACCTGTTATATCGGCGACGCCGAAAATTTCTTCCGCTACCCAGCTGTATATGAAGCAGACCACGAGCGAGAATATCGGCAGCCTGTGGGTATGCGGCCACTTCTTTTCCAGCCATTTGAACAGCTTGTTCACGCCGAAGCCCGCCGCGATTGCCACCACGAAGAACGCCACTATCATTATTATCGTGCCGTAGATTGTGGACTTGAACGCCTCGAACCCGTTTTCAGCGACGGCGCTGCCCGAGCGGGCTATGCTGGTTACGACAGAGAGCACCACTATGCCGATGACGTCGTCTATTACGGCGGCCGAAACTATGGTGGTGCCGAGTTTTGTGTTTATTTTACCCAGCTCTTTTAAAACGGATACCGTTATCGCCACGCTGGTTGCGGTGAGTATGGCGCCGATGAAAACGCAGCGGTAGACGTTTGCGATGCCGAGGCCTATGCTGCCGAAGGGCAGGCTGATAAGAAAGCCGAGCGCGAAGGGCACGGCCACGCCCGCGCACGCCATAAGCACGCTTGCAAGGCCCGTGTTTTTGATGTCTTTGAGGTTGGTGGTGAGCCCCGCGGAGAACATTATGAGTATTACGCCCACCTTGGAGAAAACCGAAACGGTTTCGTTTGCGCCCGTCACTCCCTCCAAGGCGAACAGGGCCTTGTAAGTTCCGTCTGAAACCTCTTCCTCAAAGCCGATAAGCGTCACGCCGCAGAACCGGCCGAAGATTGCGGGGCCGATGAGTATGCCCGCGATTATGAAGCCGAGCACCTCGGGAAGGTGCAGCCTTCGAAACAGCAGCCCGCACAGCTTGGTGGCGAGCAGGATTACGGCTATTATAATTACGTAGCCGAGAGGATGGTCAACATAAAAAGCCATAAAATTCACCCCTTGTTTGCTTTGCGCGCCGCCGTACAATGCGTGCGCGCCACGTTATTATAGCACCGATTTTTGCCGTTGCATACAGATTTTGCGCCGTTTTGCGCAAATTTATTTAAATTGCGCGCCGCGGCGGGTGTTAAACGGGTTAAAAAATATTTCACACGATTTTTTTAAAAAAATTTTGATTTACCCCTTGACAAATCGTAAATCGATGCTATAATGAAGGTACAAAAAGAAAAAAACGAACAAAAAATGTTAGCGCTAAACATTTTAACTAAAACTTAAAAAGAGGTAAAAGATGAAGTTCAAGTAGCCCCGAAAGGGGGTCAATGTTATACCGTAGAGCGGACAGCGAACAAGCGCACCGCCCGTTGATATAAATTGAATAGCAAAAAGGAGGTAAAAACAATGACCAAAAAAATTCTTTACTTCCGTAAAGCTACTACGTAACCAAGGAGGGTAGTCCAATGAACAGTTTTACCCGGGAGACCTTATTCTGAAAACACGGTTTTAATTTCGCAGGGATTTGAATCGGTTTTCGGGACATCGGTCAGAAAGCCGCAAAGCCGAATGAAAGTATCGGGGCGGACAGGACGGGCAGCATAAAAAACTTTTAAGTCAAACCGGATAGAAGGCGATTAGAGCGTACGATAACCGTAAAGAGGCAATAAAGGGCCGAATTCAAAGAGTTTTCAATTCCGGATACGAAAATTTGGAAAAGGAAGCAGTTTAAAGCCGAATTACCTTTATCCCAAGTTTGAAAACCGACTAAAAAAGTTTTTCTTGAAGTTTTGAATACGGCAAGTCCTCTCCCCTTTGAAAAAACGGGAAGCCGAGCAGCGAGTTATGACCGCAAAGAACGAAAGCTAAGAGATTTTACCTGTATGGCGTTTGCCGCAACAGTACCTAATATGGCACCGTATAATGCGGAAGCGGGTCTCGAAATTAAAATTTAATAACTTTGAAAACAATACCTGCACAGACGTAATTGTGCAGGTTTTTGTGCCCAAACTGCCGGTTTTAAGGAAGGCGCGCATTCCCCCACCGCTTGAACGTATGCGGGGCCGGCCGAGCGAAGGGCATCAAAAATATATAAAGCTATGGTTTACGGCAGACGGATTATTTGCGCGGAAATCTGAACCAAAGGGCCGCAAACCCGGTGATGCGCAATTTTCCGTTTGAATGCGGATTAGCGGAGCCGTAAATATTCTTTATGGACGCGGCCTTTGGCCGACCTGCTCCACTCCCGCCGCCTATTATGTTCATACATTTTTAATAAGGCCGGGTGCAGAGCAAAAAACGTTTCTATCCGCCGCAGGCGGACGCAAAAAATTATTTTAAAGAGATTTTTCCACAGACGGGTTTTTTAACTCCGCGATATATCTGTAAATTTACTTAGGGGCGAACCTTAAAGAGCAAAAATTTTTTAAGGGCGAGCCCGTGGGCAAAGGGATTTTAAAGGCGCCGTGCGGAAGGGGCGCGAGGGGCGCGGGAAAATGCCCCCGAAATCCGCACCTATATCAATGGGCACAACAAAAGGCGGGACCGTTCTCCCCCGCCGTTAAAAGACAAGGTCTGTGTAAAAAAAGTTTACCCCGCAGGGATAACCCTGCGGGGTAAATGATTTTTTTGAGGAATTTATTCGCTGTGAGATTTCTCCTCTTCGGGCGTAAGGAGCAAAGGCAGTTTCAGTTATGAGTTGCCAAAGGCAACGTGATGAGTGATGAGCGCGGCAAGCCGCGCGTGATTAGTTGCCCTGTGGCAACGTTGCGGCTTACGCCGCGGGAACAACACCATTGTCATTTCGACTAAGCGAATGTAATGAGCGCACGGAGAAATCTCTTGCAATAATTATTTTCATTTTGCGATTTCTCCACTTCACTCACTTCGTTCGTTTCGGTCGAAATGACACTTAATAAAATAAATAACGTTTCAAGCAAGGTTTCCTTGCGCCAGCATCTCGCAGTGCGAACGGTAAATAAACCGCACTGTTCTGCCGTTTCCCTTCGGGAGCCTCGGCAGAGTAGCGCTTAGCTCACGCGGGC
>URMT01000119.1 GCA_900549005.1 uncultured Eubacteriales bacterium
GAGGGTAGGGCCTCTGTCGCTCGGTCGAAATGACAAGAGGGTAGGGCCTCTGTCGTTACGGTCGGAATGACAAAGCGGTGGGGGAGGGGCAGGCTCCACTTTTTAAGGACGAGCTCAACACTTACCAAAACAATGGATACCCATTGTTTTGGTTGGGCGAGATGAGCAAACGCATAAGCAAGGCGTTTGCAGTGACCGAGCCAACGGCCTACCATTACCGTTGGCGAGACGCTGGCGCGCATATGCGTGACTGAGGGGTTTACGCTCTTTGCCACAGATATAAGTAATAAATATACTAAAATTCTACCCTGCTGCCACACTTTTCGTGACACCTCTCGCTGTGCGTTCGGCAAATAAACCGCACAGTTCTGCCGTTTCCCTTGGGAGCCTCGGCAGAGTAGCGCTTAGCTCACGCGGGCAACGTTCGCGCGCTGACATAGGCGCTCACTCATCTCGCTTTGGCACACACAACGGGTATCCGTTGTGCTATGAAATGCCTTGCTCGTCCATAAGCGAGTAGAGGCTTTATTGCGGTTGAATTTTTCTTCGCTCGCTTGCGCCTGCCGATGCCGGCAGTCACTTCAAAAACCCGATTGGCACGCACATATGCGCCAAATACCGCGTGGGGGGGGGCGTTACTTCAAAAATATTCCGTTTTCGTCGGCGTCCACTTTAACTGCCGAGCCCGCCGCGGGGTTCTTTTCTATAATGTACCTCGCAATGGGCGTTTCAACGTACTTCTGAATAAACCTCTTCAAAGGGCGCGCGCCGTATACGTTGTCGTAACCGTTTTCGGCGATATAGCTCTTTGCCCTGTCCGAAATATCCAAAATAAGGTTCTCCTGTTCCAGCCTCTTTGCAAGGCGTCTGAGCTGAATCTCTACGATGCCGCCGATATTTTCTTTTGTGAGCGGCTTGAACATTATTATTTCGTCCAGCCTGTTTAAAAATTCGGGCCTGAAAGACTGCTTCAATATGGCATATACCCTGTCCTGCGCCGCCTTAGAAATTCCGCCGCCTTCGATGCCCTCGATAATGTCGGCCGCGCCGAGGTTTGAGGTGAGAATTATTATGGTATTTTTAAAGTCGACCGTGCGCCCCTGCGAATCGGTTATCCTGCCGTCGTCGAGTATCTGCAACAGTATGTTGAACACGTCGGGGTGCGCCTTTTCGATTTCGTCGAACAGCACTATGGAATAGGGCTTTCTGCGCACGGCCTCGGTTAAAGTGCCGCCCTCTTCATAGCCCACATATCCCGGGGGCGCGCCCACAAGGCGCGATACCGAGAATTTTTCCATATATTCGCTCATATCTATGCGCACGATGTTCTTTTCGTCGTCGAACAGGTTTTCGGCAAGCGCCTTTGCAAGCTCCGTTTTGCCCACGCCCGTAGGGCCGAGGAAGAGGAACGAACCTATCGGCCTGTTGGGGTCGGATATGCCCGCGCGCGAACGCAGTATGGCGTCTGAAACCTTGTCTACGGCCTCGTCCTGGCCGACTACGCGCCTGTGCAAATCTTCGGGCAGGTGCAGTATCTTTTCGCGCTCGCCCTCTTTCAGCCTTGCCACGGGTATGCCCGTCCAGCGCGAAACTATCTCGTTTATCTGCTCTTCGGTGACTTCGTCCTGCAACAGGTCGCCCTTTCTTCCTGCGTTCTGCGCCTTGGCCTTTTCAAGCTGTTTTTCAAGCGAAGGCAGTTCGCCGTACCTCAGCCTTGCGGCCTTTTCAAAGTCGCCGCTGTTGGTGGCAAGGTCAATCTCCGCTTTCAGGGCGTCGACCTTCTCTTTGAGCTGTTTTTCAGAGAGTATGGCCTGCTTTTCGTCCTCCCACTTTGCCTTCATTTCGGCAAACTGCGACTTGTATTCGGCCAGCTCTTTTTTGAGCGCCTCCAACCTCGCGGCCGAAAGATTGTCCTTTTCTTTGGAAAGCGCCTTTTCTTCCACTTCAAGCTGCAATATCCTGCGGTTGAGGGCGTCCATTTCCGAAGGCATAGAGTCTATTTCTGTACGAATCATCGCCGCCGCCTCGTCCACGAGGTCGATTGCCTTGTCGGGCAAAAAACGGTCGGTAATATACCTGTTCGAAAGGGTGGCCGCCGCCACGAGCGCGTCGTCGTGTATGCGCACGCCGTGGAATATTTCAAACCTCTCTTTAAGTCCGCGCAGAATGGATATGGTGTCCTCGACGGTGGGTTCGTCAACCATTACGGGCTGGAAGCGGCGCGCCAGCGCGGCGTCCTTTTCGATATATTTTCTGTATTCGTCCAGCGTGGTCGCGCCTATGCAGTGCAGCTCGCCGCGTGCGAGCAGCGGTTTAAGCAGGTTGCCCGCGTCCATAGCGCCGTCCGTCTTGCCCGCGCCCACAACTGTGTGCAGTTCGTCTATGAACAGAAGAATTCTGCCTTCGGACTTGGTCACTTCCTGCAAAACGGCTTTCAGCCTCTCTTCAAACTCGCCGCGGTACTTGGCGCCCGCAATCAGTGCGCCCATATCCAGCGAAAATAAAGTTTTGTCTTTCAGCCCTTCGGGCACGTCGCCCTTTACAATTCGCTGTGCAAGCCCTTCTGCTATCGCCGTCTTGCCCACGCCCGGTTCGCCTATCAGAACGGGGTTGTTCTTTGTCTTGCGCGAAAGTATGCGTATTACGTTTCTTATCTCCTCGTCCCTGCCTATAACCGGTTCCAGCTTGTGCTTTTTTGCGGCGGCCGTCAAATCGGTGCCGTACTTTTCCAGCGCGTCGTAGGTGTCTTCGGGGTTATCCGTCTTTACGTTGGTGTTGCCGCGCACGGCTTTAAGTCCCTGCAAAAAGCCGTTCTTGGTTATGCCGAACCTCTTGAAAATGCGCTCGCACGCAGGGTCGTTCTCGTCGAGTATGCTCATAAATATGTGCTCGACCGAGATGTAGTCGTCCTTCATACTCTGCGCAAGTTTTTCTGAATTGTTGAAAATTCTGTTTGCCGCGGGCGAGAGGAATACGTTGCCGCGTGAAGAGCTTCTGGGCAGCTTTTCAATCTCCTCTTTCGCCGCCGCGGTCAGCCCGTCACAGTCCGTGCCCGAACGGGAGAGGATGCGGGGAATAAGTCCGTCCTTTTCCATAAGGGCATACAGAATGTGCACGGGCATTATCTCGGTATTGCCGTATTCTTCGGCAATGCGCTCGCAGCTGTTAATTGCCTGTATGCTGTTTTGTGTAAAGCGGTTGCTGTTCATAAATTACCTCCTTATAGGGGTGTAAACCGCACCGTCTGCCTGCTCCGCGCGCCCTTTGCGGGCCGCCGCTTCGCGGACAAACTATGCGTAAAATCTTTTTACATATAGTTTATAACTCAGATTGCGGCAGTTTAAACAGCGGAGGCGGGGCAAATTTTTTTCGGGCGCTTTAATGTGAATTTTAAGGGGATGGTATGCCGCGCACACGCGGATTTTACAAACTTTTTACACGGCCGCACTTGTATGCGGGCGGTAAATCGTATATAATGAAGATGACGATATATAAAGGGGGAGCAGACGTGTATCAAAGCGGAAGAGCTATGACGAGCGAACAGTTGAAGGAGCGCATAAAGTTGTTGAATGTAATGGGAATAGCCCTGCCCGTATTTTTTGTAGCGGGTGCGGCGGCGTTTTTCGTGTACGCATTTTTTGCGGAAAGTATGCTTCTGATACTGCTTGTGGGCGTGCTGCCCTGTATGGCGTTTGCCGTTTTTGCCGTCGGGCTGGTGCGCGCGGCAAAGCGCAACGTGTTTAAAGATTATATGGCTGCGCTCGTGCGCGAGGGCAAAATGCGCACAAAAGAGGGCGAAATAATTTGATTGTGAGTGACGATTAAATAACGCGTAAAGGCGCCGTGCGGCGGGGCAAATTTTC
>URMT01000120.1 GCA_900549005.1 uncultured Eubacteriales bacterium
CTGGAGATTGCCCAGGTTCATCATAATGGGCATGAGGATGTTGGCGAAGATGTTGGCCTTGATGGCGCTCTCCTGGAGGGCTTCGTTGCGCCGGTCAAACTCATCCTTGGTGGCCTCCTCGTGGCCAGTTCGTCGACATCGCCGAAAATCTGGCGCGCGACAGGCTTAAAGAACTTTTCGGCTGCGAATACTGCAACGTTCAGCCGCACAGCGGCGCGCAGGCAAATATGGCCGTGTTCTTTGCAATGCTCCAACCGGGCGACACGGTAATGGGTATGAACCTCGCCCACGGCGGACACCTTTCGCACGGCTCGCCCGTGAACATTTCGGGTAAGTATTTCAATATCGTGCCCTACGGCGTAAGCAAGGACGACGAGCGCATCGACTACGACGAGATGGAGCGCATCGCCCTCGAATGTAAGCCTAAGATGATAATTTCGGGCGCCAGTGCATATCCCAGAGTAATAGATTTTAACCGCATACGCCAAATCTGCGACAAGGTGGGCGCATATATGATGGTAGACATCGCGCACATCGCCGGCCTCGTTGCGGCGGGACTTCATCCCTCGCCCGTGCCCGTGGCAGACTTCGTCACCACAACCACGCACAAAACGCTTCGCGGCCCCCGCGGCGGCGCAATAATGTGCAAAGAAGAATACGGCAAGGCGATAGATAAGGCGGTGTTCCCCGGAATACAGGGCGGCCCCCTTATGCACATAATCGCGGCAAAGGCCGTCGCCTTCAAAGAGGCGCTCTCGCCCGAATTCAAGGAATACCAGGCTCAGATAGTAAAGAACGCCGCCGCAATGGCAGACGAATTTTCAAAGCTCGGCGTAAAGATGGTTTCGGGCGGCACCGATAACCACCTCATACTTTTGAACCTCACCGAAAAGGGTATGACGGGCAAAGAGCTTGAAAAGATGCTCGACGAAGTGCACATCACCGTAAACAAAAACGCCATACCTTTCGATACGCAGAAGCCCTTCGTAACCTCGGGCATACGCCTCGGCACGCCCGCAATGACTTCGCGCGGAATGAAGGAAGAGGAGGCCCGCACCATCGCCCGCCTCATCACAAAGATAATCGAAAAGAAGGAGGAGGCGTTCGACGAAGTAAAGGCAGAAGTAGCAAAGCTCTGCGCCGCGTTCCCCCTGTATGCAGACTGCGTAAGATAAAATATTATGTAAATAAAACCGCCCCGAAGGCCTTTGCCTTCGGGGCGGTTTTTTCTTTCCGGACCCGATTGGGCGGCACATATGCCGCAACTATCGCACATTTTTTTGCTTTTTATATTTGAATGTTTTATTCTGCTATAAACAGCACGCCAAGGGTATTTTTGCCGCAGTGACCCGTCACCACGCCGCCGGCTACCGTTTCGTATACGTTATCGAATTCAAACGTATCTGCCACAAGCCCGCGCACCACATCAACCACTTCTTTTTCACAGCTGCTGTGCGTTATAAAGCAGCGGGAACGGTCATAGTTCGGATATTTGGCGGCCAGGTCGGCAACGTAGTTTTTAAGGCAGCGCGCAAGCCCGCCCATATATTTTTTTGAAGCGTGCAACTGCCCGTCGGTCATCTCTATCATCGGGTGCAGCTTCAATACCTTAGCGCCCATCAGCGCCGCCAGCGAGCACCTGCCGCCCTTGTGCAGATATTCGAGCGAATCGGGCACGAACGAAGTGTTTACCTTGGGGCGCAGTGCTTCGGTAAGGGCAACGATTTCGTCGGGGCTCTTGCCTTCCGCGGCAAAGTCGCACGCTTTCAAAACCAAAAGCCCCTGGCCTGTTGAAAGAGCAAGACTGTCTATAACCTTTACTTTACCGTTAAAGCGCTTTGCGGCCTCCGTAGCGTTGCGGTTGGTTACCGAAGCCTTGGAAGATATGTTCAGGTGTATCACGGCGTCGTAATCTTCAAGGTATGCCGCAAACCTTTCCGCATAGGCCTCTTCCGTGCAGGCTGCGGTTTTAGGCAGAGTTCTGGTTTCCGCCACAAAATCGAATATCTGCTGCGGCGTTATGTCTATTCCGTCGGAATATACCTTGTCGCCAAGAATTACCGAAAGGGGGATAATTCCTATGTCGTATTTTTCTATAAGCTCCTTGCTGAGGTCGCAGGTGGAGTCGGAACTTATTTTAATCTTCATCGTTTCCTCCTTGAAAAAAAGCGCACGCAGGCTGCAACGCCCGCCAAAGCTAACTATATGATATCATACTTTGCACAAAAATACAATACCCTCGGCGGGTTGAGCGCCTTTTTTTCACAAAAAATGCACAAATCGTCAGTCCTGCGGACGGCCGCAGCACAAAAAGCGGGCGCATATGCCTTTGCCGCGCACATATGCGCTATTTATCGCCCCCGCTTTCCGCCAGAGCCGCGGCAAGCGATAAAAGCAGTTTTTTATTTTCTTCGCCCAGCGTCCTGTAATGGCTTATAAGCCTGCTTTCTGATTTTTTAAGGCTCACCAGGTTGGAATCGGCGTATTGTTCCTGCCTGCCCGCAAGGTAGTCGACAGAGCATTTAAAGTAGTCTGCAATCTTGATAAGTGCCGTATAATCGGGCAGCCTGTTCAGGCTGGTCCAGCCTATAACGGTGGTGTAGGGTATGCCGCTCAGTTCAGCAAACTGCTTCCTGTTGAGTCCGTTTTCCGAAAGTAAATCGTTGAATATCTCTAAAAACTTTGCCATATCACGGTTCAAATTTTATCATAAATTTCTAATTAGGTACTTGATATATCTTTTAAGGTAATATATAATTAAAAATACCTAATAAGGTAATTTATTGAAAAATATTCGATGAAAGGTAATCGAACGGCAGTCCGATGAGGGGAGGTATCAAGATGTTGCAGTATAAAACAATCTGTCTGCCGTTGTCGCAGAAAAAGGGCATAAAGGTAAAGGAATATTACAGAAGCCTTATTTCTATCGAAAACGTGACCAAGGCGATGGAGCCCGTGAGCGCGACCATACAGAGCGAGACGATGGCGGGCTGGTCGCTTCATTCAATTTCGTCCGTGGCCATAAGAACGGCGCGCAAAAAGAGCATAAGGGAATTTCTTTTTGGCTGGATACCCCTTCTTAGTCGCTTTCTGTTCGGCGACGTGATAGAGCGCGAGTGCAAAACGGGCGTCGACGTGCCCGTCTACGTTTTAGTGTTTGTAAAGGAAGTATGATTCGCGGAGGTGCGTATGTTTTGCAGACTCTGCGGCAAAATTTCAGGCGGAGGCAAATGTATTTATTGCGGCAGTGCAGGCGGTGCAAGGTCGTCTTATGCCACGCGCCAAAACGCGGCACAGGATACGGCGCCTGCGGCTAACGAAGATTATTTAAGCGCCTACTATGCCGAGCAGAACAAGGCTTCGCCTCCAAAACCGCTGAACGGTGCAGCGGTGGCGTCGTTTGTGACGGCTTTCTTCGTGGCGTTGTTCATAGTGAGCATTATTCTGGGCATAGTCGGCCTCAAAAAGGCAAAAACGCTTGGCTCGGGCAAGGGTTTTGCAATTGCGGGCATAGTGCTTTCGGTTCTCTGCGTTATCGACATAATAGTTATGATAGTTATTTTTACACAGGTAATAATATAACCAGGTCATTTTAATAAATTATTACCCGAAGGGCGGGGCGATTATAATCGCCCCGCCTTTTGGTTGAATAAATTTTAACGGCATTGTTGCGCGGCGCGGCGGCGGGTGGTATAATTACTGTATCCCCGTGCGCCGCTTTTGCGCGTTGCATACTGTAAGGGAATAAAACGAACCAGCCTTTAAACGCGTCTTTTGCGAGCCTTGGCGTTCATCCTCATTGCAATACCGCAGTGGGTATTGCCGCTTCGTCTGT
>URMT01000121.1 GCA_900549005.1 uncultured Eubacteriales bacterium
GGCGGGCAATTTTTGCCCGCCCCGCGCCGCTTAATTTAACTATATCGTCCGATTATCTTAAAATATTTTCCAGCACCAGCTTGTCGAAGTTTACGGGTTCGGCAAAGTCGCGCGGCAAAAAGGTTACGCGGTTGAACTTGGCGTAGTTGAAAATGTGCGTCTTTAAAAGTATGGGCGTGCCGATATCCAGCGCCTCGCATATGTCGGCGAGGTACTTAAAAAAGTCGCTCCATTCAAATTTCACCGTGCTTTCGTAGGTGGTCTGGCGCACAATCTTGTGCTCACGCTCTATTCGTCCCCAAATTCTGAACATAAACCGCTCCGTATTTTTTATGCTAAAAAGTATACATTAAAAACGGCCGTTTGTAAACGATATTTATGTTTTGCGCAAAATTTTTATGCGGCGGCGGGCCTGCGCCCGCCGCCGCATACCGTTTAGTCGTATACCGTACTTTGCATTTGTCATTTCGACCGTAACGAACGGAGTGAGTGGAGTGGAGAAATCTAAAAAAATCTGATATAAAGCGAAGAGATTTCTCCGTGCGGGCTACGCCATTAGTTAAAATGACATACTTTCGGTAGTAGTGTCTTAATTATTTTTTTCTTGACAACGCACGCGCAAAGTTTTACTATATTATAAATATATTAAAAATTTTCAGGCAGGCAAAGCGTTCTTTTGCGCACGGGTCGCAAAGCGCGCCGCGCCGCCTTTACGGGGCTTTTTATGGATAAGATTAAAAAAGACATACTCTCGCTCGTAACCGAAGATTCCCGCCTTTCTGCCGCAAGTATGGCGGCGATGCTCGGCGTGGATAAAAAGACGGTTGAAAAGGCCGTGGCAGAGCTTGAAGAGAGCGGCGTCATCGTAAAATATACCGCAATCGTCAACGAGGACCTCGTTGAAGAAGAGACGGTGGAGGCCTTAATCGAGGTAAAAGTCACCCCTCAGCGCGGGCACGGGTTCGACTCGATTGCCGCCGAGATTGCCGCCCATCCCGAGGTAAAAAATCTGTACCTTATGAGCGGCGCTTACGACCTCGCCGTAATCGTGGAGAGCGCCTCTTTGAAGGCCGTTTCGCGCTTCGTTTCGGAGTGCATTTCCACATACGACAGCGTAATATCCACCGCCACGCACTTCATATTGAAGAAGTACAAGGTTGAGGGCGCGCTTATGCAGGACGAGGAGGGCGGCAGGCTGAGCGTGCAGCCGTAAGCGTATGAGAAATTTTGTAAACAGGCGCGCCGCCGAACTCAAACCCAGCGGCATACGCAAATTTTTTGACATAGTTTCAGAGATGAAGGGCGCAATTTCCCTCGGCGTGGGCGAGCCCGATTTCGTCACGCCCTGGGGCATACGCGACGCCGCCGTGCGCAGTTTAAAGCGCGGATACACGCAGTATACGGGCAACCGCGGCCTGCCCGAACTGCGCGAAAACATTTGCAGGTACCTTGAAGAGCGCTTTTCGGTAAAATATTCCCCCGAGCGCACCATAGTCACCGTCGGCGCGAGCGAGGCGATAGACCTCGTTCTGCGCGCAGTATGCGACCCGGGCGACGAAATTCTGGTGCCTTCGCCCTGCTACGTTTCGTATGCGCCCCTCGTATTTATGGCGGGCGGCACGGCCGTACCCTTGCAATGCTCGGCCGAAAACGAGTTCATCGTCACTCCCGAACTGATTAAAAAGGCCGTCACTCCCAAAACCAAGGCCATAATACTCGCCTACCCCAACAACCCCACGGGCGCGATTATGACCAAGGAGCAGCTCGAAGCTATCATACCCGAAATAAAAAAGCGCGACCTTCTGGTAATTTCCGACGAAATTTACGCCGAGCTTACCTATACGGGCAGGCACGTTTCCATAGCTTCGATAGGGGATATGGCCGAACGAACGGTGCTTATAAACGGTTTTTCAAAGGCGTTTGCAATGACGGGCTGGCGCGTGGGCTTTGTATGCGCGCCCGCAGAGATTGACGAGGCGATGTTCAAAATTCACCAATACGCCATAATGTGCGCGCCCCGAATGAGCCAGCACGCCGCAAACAGCGCGCTTGCCGAAGGCTTTTCAGACGGCTTTGCCACCGTGGAAGAGATGCGCGCGGAGTACGGGCGCAGGGGCGGCTTTATGGTAAACGCCTTCAATTCGCTGGGCTTGAAGTGCTTTTCGCCCAAGGGCGCGTTCTACGTTTTCCCCTCGGTTGAAAGCACGGGGCTGGACGGCGACGAGTTCGCAAACAGACTGCTTACGGAAAAGAAGGTGGCGGTAGTCCCCGGCGAGGCGTTCGGCGAGGCGGGCAAATGGCACGTACGCTGTTCTTACGCCACGGGTATGGCGCAGCTTGCCGAGGCGATAGAGCGCATAGGTGACTTTACGAAGAATCTTAAATAGGCGGCATTGCCGTAAATTTTTGAAAAAGAGCACATAATATTGCGCGGCGGGCGTGCGCCCGCCGCGCTTTAAAAAAAGGGGAGGAATGTATGGCGCAGCACGTCACGGTAACGGAATATAACCCCGCTTGGCAGGGCGCCTTCCGCCGCGAAGCAAGGCGCATAAAGCAAATTCTCGGCGACAACTGCGTGGCGGTGTATCACATAGGCAGTACCGCAGTGAGCGGGCTTGCGGCAAAGCCCGTGATAGACATAATGCCCGTGGTAAAGAGCCTTGCGGCCGCAGATTGCGCCGCGGAGGCGTTTGTACGCTTAGGTTACGAATACTTCGGCGAGTTCGGCATAGCGGGCAGAAGGTATCTGTGCAAGGGCGGCGACGAGCGCACCCATCAGGTGCATATTTTTTGCGCCGACGACGAGCATAATATTTTCCGCCATCTCGCGTTCCGCGACTACCTGCGCGCCAACGCAGAAGTGCGCGAAGAGTATGCCGCTTTGAAGAGGTCGCTTGCGCAAAAATACCCTTACGACATACAATCTTACTGCGACGGCAAAGAGGAGTTCGTAAAGAGGCACGAAGCTCTCGCCCTCGCCGCCTTCGACAGTTCGTGGGACAGGCTGTATCTGGCCGCGCGTAAAATTCAGGGCGCACGCACCGTTTCCCCGTTCATAGAGGCGGGAGAAGTGGCCGCCGCGCTTATGACGGAGAGCGGCAACATTTATTCGGGAGTATGTATAGATACCGCCTGTTCACTCGGGATGTGCGCCGAGCGGGCGGCAATTGCTTCGATGATATCCGCGGGCGAAAGCCGTATTTCAAAGATTGTGGCGGTTATGCCCGACGGCAGCGCGGGTATGCCGTGCGGCGCCTGCCGCGAGTTTATGATGCAGCTCTTTGCCGAAGCGGGTAAAATCTGCATACTTACCGACCTCGGTTCGCGGCGCTTTGTGCGGCTGGAAAAACTTATGCCCGATTGGTGGGGAGGCAAAAGGTTCAAAAAAGGGTAAATGCTTTTACCGTAAGCGCGCAGGCAGGCGCAAAGTGCGCGCAAATTTTGGCAGCCTTTTAATTTTTTCAGCTTTCCCTGTTTTTCTTGACAAATTTTTCGCATAATTATATAATAGTATGCGTTAAACGTGATTCCCCTTTAAAAGGGCGGAATCACTTTTGTTATTTGTTTGTAAAATTTATTGCCTCCGCACCCGCGCGCAAAGATTTTACAAAATAATTAACAATATAAATTCACGGAAAAAGATTTTTCGTGAGGATACAAAGAAATCAATGTTGCAAGGCGGGTTTCCCGCCGCAGCGTCTCGCAGTGCGGACGGAAAATAAACCGCACTGTTCTGCCGTTTCCCTTCGGGAGCCTCGGCAGAGTAGCGCT
>URMT01000122.1 GCA_900549005.1 uncultured Eubacteriales bacterium
ATCCGTTGTGCTATGAAATGCCTTGCTCGTCCCTGTGCAAGGGGAGGCTTTATTGCGGTTGAGATTTCTCCACGCGGGCTTCGCCCTTGGTCGAAATGACATAGGGGGAACGACTTTCGTTTCAGTAGAAATGACAAAATAGAGCGGGCTGTCACCATTGGCCGTAAGTGAGCACTACTCCCTCCTCCACTGTCATAATGAGCAGAGAAATCTTTACGCCGCCGTGCGCACGCACAGTGGCAGGGGCGCCCCTGCACGATATAAGTATTTTTATTTCTGATTGAATGGCAAAACACCGCTCAAAGCCTTTTAATCACTTTTGCGGCGATATGTTTGCCTCCGATTATTGCACGCATTTTGCGAGATATGCTTGCCTCTGATTATTGCACGCATTTTGCGGCGCTTTAATTCTGCACTAAAACAGTACTGTATTTGTACAAACTATACAAATTCCAACTATATGCTGTTTATGAAATAAGTATACCCCCCCCCCAGAAATTTTTGTCAAGCATTCTATTATAAAAATAATAAAGTTCAACAAAAGGCCTGAAACCAAGACCAACCGCTCTCTGCGGGGAGAGAAGGCATAATCACAGATACAACTCTTATATAATGTGCGCACGGGCGCAACGGAAATTACGGTTAAAAAGCAACCTGCGCAATCAAACAGGCTGTGCAAAAACAAAAATGCTTATGTTTGCGGCATAATCCGCCGCGTAAAAGTCATACGCAAAATTTAATAAGTAATTTTATTTTACCATACAAATTTTATTTGTCAACAGTTCGTGATAAATTTTTTCACGAAAATGTGCAACAAATTTACCATGCATTGGAAAAAATTGCCGCGAAGTATGTGCAATTTAACATACATTTTGTCACTCTGTATAAAGGCGCCGCGGCGGCGAAAGCCGTTTCGCCGCCGCGGCGCGGCTTTCAATTGGTTGACATTTGCTGAGCGCAATACTATAATTGACTGTACACAAAACTTACTTACGGAAGGCGCATATGCTTAGTTTAGACAAAGTTTACCACGCAAACTACGTACTCAAAGACGTGGTGCGCGAAACAGACATCATATACTCCCCCACCCTTTCGGCGGCGAGCAGGTGCGAAGTTTACCTTAAAACGGAAAACCTGCAAGTTACGGGCTCGTTCAAGGTGCGCGGCGCGTACTACAAGATTTCACAGCTGAGCGAAGAGGAAAAATCGCACGGGGTTGTGGCCTGTTCGGCGGGTAACCACGCGCAGGGCGTGGCGCTTGCTTCGAAAAAATTCGGCATTAAATCGGTGATATGTATGCCCGACGGCGCGCCCATATCGAAGGTTGAGGCCACCAAAAGCTACGGCGCCGAAGTAGTGCTCGTGCCTGGCGTTTACGACGATGCGCACAACTATTCTGAAAAACTGCGCGAAGAAAAGGGATATACCTTCATCCACCCCTTCGACGACGACGACGTGATTGCAGGTCAGGCCACGATTGGGCTTGAAATTATAAACCAACTCAAAGACGTAGACGCCATCGTGGTGCCCGTGGGCGGCGGCGGACTTATATCGGGCGTGGCGTTCGCAGTCAAATCGCTCAACCCCCGAATCAAGGTCTACGGCGTGCAGGCGGCGGGCGCGCCCAGTATGATACAGTCGCTCGAACACCACAAAATAGAGATGCTGCCCTCCGTTTCGACCATTGCAGACGGCATAGCCGTGAAGGAGCCGGGCGTGCATACCTTCAAATTCTGCGAAAAATACGTAGACGGTATGGTATCGGTCACCGACGACCAGGTTTCGGCGGCAATACTCGCGCTGATTGAAAAGCAGAAGATGATTGCCGAGGGCGCGGGCGCCGTTTCGCTTGCCGCGGTAATGTTCGGCAAAATTCCCGACATTGCGGGCAAAAAGGTTGTATGCCTTATTTCGGGCGGCAATATAGACGTTACAATACTTTCGCGCGTGATAAACCGCGGACTTTTAATGAGCGGCAGAACCACGACTATGACGATTGAACTTGTAGACAAGCCCGGTCAGCTTGTTGCCGTTTCTGCAATAATCGCAGGTTGCGGAGGCAACGTTACCGCGGTGTTGCACGAAAGGAGCAACGAGGGCACCGACGTGAACGGATGCTACCTCCACCTCACCATCGAAACGCGCGATTTCGCTCACATAAAAGAGATTGAAGAAAAGCTGACTTCGAGCGGCTTCAAACTTATAAAACCGTAAAAGACGCGGCAATATGCCGCAAACAACGCATTACATACGTGCGGCGCGGGCGGGTTTTGCAGGCGGCGCACAGAGCTTTTAAGGAGGAAAAATTTATGCAGACAGTTGAAACCAAAAACGCGCCTGCGGCGATAGGGCCGTATTCGCAGGCAAAGATAGCGGGCGGACTTGTTTTTGCAAGCGGGCAGATTCCCGTGAACCCCGCAAGCGGGAACATTGAGGCGACGGATATAGCCGCGCAGACCGAGCAGGTATGCAAAAACGTGAAGGCGCTTTTGGAGGCCGCCGGCTCTTCAACAGACAAGGTGATAAAAACCGTTTGCTTCCTTGCGGACATAAAAGATTTTGCCGCTTTCAATGCGGTATACGAAAAATATTTCACCTCGCGCCCCGCGCGCAGCTGCGTTGCGGTGAAGGATATTCCCAAGGGTGCGCTTGTGGAAATAGAGTGCATTGCAGAACTTTAAAAAGATATTTTAAATACCGACCGAGGCATTACATTAGCCGCGGGCGGTATTTTTTTACTTATTCATTTATTTGACTTGATATGCGAAATATAGTAAAATATTTATAGTTTTTTATTTTACAGGAGAATAAATATGAAAACTGCGATAGTAACCGACAGCAACAGCGGAATAACCCAGGCCCTTTCGAGGGAGCTTGGAATATACACCATACCTATGCCCGTTTTAATCAACGGCGAGCAGTTCCTCGAAGACATAAGCCTTACGCAGGAACAGTTTTACGAAAAACTTAAAGACGACAGTTGCCAGGTTTCCACCTCTCAGCCGAGCGCTTACGACGTGGGCGAACTGTGGAAAAAACTGCTGGAAGAATACGACGACATCGTGTGCATACCTATGTCGAGCGGGCTTTCCGAAACCTGCCACAGCTTGCAGCACCTTGCCGAAACTGAGTTTGCGGGCAAAGTTTTTGTGGTTGACAACAGGCGCATTTCCATTACGCAGAAGAGCGCCGTTTACGACGCGATAGAGCTTGCAAAGCAGGGCAAAAATGCCGAAGAGATTGCAAAGTGGCTTACCGAAACTTCGATGCAGTCGAGCATATATATTATGGTGAACACGCTTAAATACCTCAAAAAGGGCGGCAGGCTTACCCCCGCCGTTGCTATGATTGGCACCCTTTTGAAGATTAAGCCCGTTTTGCAGATTCAGGGCGCCAAACTTGACCAGTTTGCAAAGCCCAGGAACTTTAACAAGGCAAAGGAAATAATGGTTGACGCCGTAAAGGCCGACCTTGCGGAAAGGTTCGCCGGGCTCAACGCCGAAGGCAAGATGAAGCTGAGCATTGCATATACCGATACGGACGGCGAGGCACAGATTTTTAAAAAGGAAGTCGAAGAGGCGTTCGGTATGCCCGTTGAGTTCGTAGACCCCCTCTCGCTCAGCGTTTCATGCCACATAGGCCCCGGCGCGCTCGCAATTGCCTGCACAGTATCGTGCCACTGAAAAAATTGAATTTTTATTTTAAATAAATTTTTAAACCTGCGGGGCGCTGCAAAATGCCGCCGAAGGGTTTCAGAATCCGGGAA
>URMT01000123.1 GCA_900549005.1 uncultured Eubacteriales bacterium
CCGCCGCATACGCATTATAAAGTCAGTGTATTGTGCGCCGAAAGTTTAAATTCAGGACGTTTACAATGGGCGCCCAATCATTCCTTATGTTCGGCAATATATTCCACCGCGGCGTGCGCGGCTATGTTGCCCTCGCCAACCGCCTTGGCGTACTGATAGGGCCTGCCCGTGCAGTCACCCGCGGCGAACACTCCCGCGATGTTGGTGCGGCACTGTCTGTCTGCCACTATGTGCCCGCCGTCGGTAGCAAGGCCGTGCAGGAGGGTTGAGGGCGACACCGAAGAGCGCAGTATGAACACGCCGTCCACCGCCCTTTCGCCGTCGGCAAACACAAGTTTTTCCACCTTCATTCCGCCCTCGATTGCCTTGGGCGCCTTCATCACGATTTCGACGTTATCCGCCTTTACCGAGCAATCTTTATACATAGGCATAAGGTATACCTTTCCCGCAAGCGAAGAAAGATATTCGGCCTCGTGCTCGAAAGACTTATCGAACAGCAGCACGCCTATCGTCTTGCCCTTGTATAAAAAGCCGTCGCACGTGGCGCAGTAGCTTACGCCGCGGCCCAGAAACTGCTCTTCGCCTGCAAACGGCTTTGCGTTGATTACGCCCGTGCAAAGAATTATCGTTCGGCTTTCGTAAGTTTCCGTCCCTGCGGTGACGGCGAACCTGCCCGATAAATCGTATACGGCGGTTATGACGGCCGTCTGCGGCTGCATGCCCATAGAGGCGGCGTGGTTTGAAAAAGTCCACGCAAGCTGTTTGCCCGTGACGTCGGGAAGGCCGGGGTAGTTGCGCACCAGCTCTGCCGAGGCGGCTTTTTTGGACTGTTCGGCACTGCCAAACCAAAGGAAATTTTTGCCGAGAATTTTTAAATTTATGGCAGCCGATACCCCCGCGGGACCGGTGCCGATTACGATGCAATCATAGAGCATAATTTCTACCCGAAAATTAAAGATTATACTTTATTTTAAACAAAACAGCCGACATATAAACGCCGCGAAGGCAAACGCGCCTTCGCGGCTGTTTTTTAAGTTTGAGATTTATCTGCCGTTTCTCTTAGACTCACTCCGTTTGAAAGACAATGGGTATATGGCTGAGATTTCTCCGCTCGCTTCGCTCGGTCGAAATGACAAATAAGATAGTTTGATACAGGTTCAGAGAAGCAAATACTTTGCCGTAAAAAAAGCTAATCATAACTTCATAGTTGCGAGCAGAGCAAGGCGTGTGCGGAACGCCACCACTTCCCCCCCCCTGTTCATCTCGGGTTCAGAGAAGCAAGCAAGACAAGGCGAACGCCCTACTCTGCTCCCGCTAATCAA
Source organism: uncultured Eubacteriales bacterium (assembly GCA_900549005.1). Taxonomy (GTDB): domain Bacteria; phylum Bacillota; class Clostridia; order Christensenellales; family Borkfalkiaceae; genus Coproplasma; species Coproplasma stercorigallinarum. The sequence goes on from URMT01000123.1 coordinate 1,323, forward strand.
CCCTTGGAGATGCGAGCTATTTTCTACCCCACCTTTAATTCCTCCCCTAAGCAAGGGGAGGCTTACTCTCACAACCCGCCCATCTCGGGTTCAGAGAAGCAAATACTTTGCCGTAAAAAAAGCTAATCATAACTTCATAGTTGCGAGCAGAGCAAGGCGCGTGCGGAAGGTTTGAGGGAGCTTACTTAGAGGTAAGTAACTGAGCGGAACCGTAACAGCGACACTGTAATGCGAAGTATATACAAGGGAAAGCGGTGCTGATTACTCTGTGGGGTCCTTAGGAGGCGACATACGAGTCAACCTCTCGCCCTCCTCCTCCAAGCTCTTATCGGGAACGGCTTTTGCACTCTTTGCCACCATCTGCTCAACGGTGACTTTGGCGCGCTCTACGGGAATTATGGTGCCAACGCCCGCAACGCAGCCGCCGGGACAGCCCATACCCTCTATCATATAGCCGTTAAGTTTGCCAGCCTTTGCAAGGGTGAGCATCTTTTTGCACTCTGCAAGCCCTTCGGCGTGCTGTATCTTTACCTCGGTGCCGGGATAGTACTCGTTTATGCACTTTTCGATGGCGTTTGCAACGCCGCCCGATACGGCATAGCCGCGTCCCGCGCCCGTCGCGGTGAACACGATGGGGCTTTCTTCAAGCTCTTCGGGATTGATGTCGAGGGCGTCGAACATACCGACGAGCTCTTCGAACGTGATTACAAAGTCAACGTAGCTGCGGATATAGGTGCGCGAGGCCTCCAACTTTTTGGCGGCGCAGGGGCCGATGAATACCACGCGCGCTTCGGGGTCCTTCTCCTTTATGTGGCGCGCGGTGGCAACCATAGGTGTCAGCTCCTGCGAAATTTCGGGCGCGAGGTCGGGGAACTGCCTGCGCGTAAGCTCTACCCACGCGGGGCAGCAGCTTGTGAAAAGGAAGGGCAGTTTGCCCGTCGCAACCGAGCTTACGTAGTGGTGCGCTTCGGTAATGCAGCCCATATCAGCGCCGTAGGCAACTTCGTAAATATCCTTAAAGCCCAGCTTCAAAAGCGCGGTCTTTGTCTTGCCCGGAGTAACCTTGGGGCCGAACTGCCCGATTATTGCGGGTGCAACCGCGGCAACCACCTTGTCGCCCTTCTTTATGGCCTGAATGAGCTGATATATCTGCGACTTATCTGCAATGGCGCCGAAGGGGCAGGCCGCCATACACTGGCCGCACGCCACGCACTTGTCGTTATCTATCTTTGCCCTGCCGAACTCGTCGGAAGAAATGCACTTTATGCCGCACGCCTGCGCGCAGGGGCGGATATGGTGCGCGATTGCATCGTAGGGGCACGCCGCCTTGCACCTGCCGCACTTTATGCACTTTGACTGGTCGATGAACGCGTGGCCCTTTACAATTGAAACGGCGCCCTTGGGGCAGGCCTTTATGCACGCGTGCGAAACGCAGTTGCGGCACTGGTCGCTCACAACATACTCGTTGTCGGGACATTTGTCGCACGCAGAGGGTATTACCTGCATAAGGGGCGGTTCGTAATACTTGTCTGCAATGTTGCTCGCGTCGAGCCCTTCGGTTATGTGCACGGGCTTGTTTGCGGGGCGGAGCGAAAGGCCCATCGCAAGGCGCACGCGCTCTGCCGCTATCTGGCGCTCGCGGTAAATATTCTCTCTGTACTTAGGTTCCTCGTCGGGCGTTATTATGTAGGGAATGGCCTCGATATCGCTCGCTACCGACTCTGACTTGTAGGCAACCCTGGCAACTTCTGCAAAAATTTTGCGCCTTAAATCGGTTACCACGCTCTGACTTTTCATAAATACCACCTTAAATTTAGTATATGTTTCAAACGCGCGGCGGCGCCCTCCGTGCCGTAGGACAGACTTTGCCGCACGCAATCTTGCGTGAAAATTATAACACAAACCCGCCCGCTTTGCAATACGTTAAAATAACTTTTTTCACGCATAACAAATTTATTACAACCGTGCGCAGAAAAAAGCGGCGCATACGCCGTTAATCGGGCAATATGTTGCGGTCTTTTCGCCCCGCCGGAAAAATTCTTTTTGGCAGGGAATGCGCCCGCAGGCGGCCGCTTTCGCGCAATTCGGGCCGTATTCTCAATCTGAGCGACAAAAAAAGCGTGACAAACTGCGGGAACGGGCGATATTGCCGCGCTGTTCTTCTGCATACCCTCGGTATTTTTCGGCAGAGACTGGCAATTCCTTGTATCTTGGGTTCTGTTGGGACTGCTTTTTGCCGCAGGTGCGCTGATAATTTGCTTTGTGGTATACTTCTTCGGCATACGCCGCACTATGCTGGCGGCGGGAACGCTGGGTGCCGTAGGCGAAAAGGAGCGGCTGAACGGGCGTAAACGCAGCATACTTGCCGCCGTATGGGTGGTTGCCATAGCCGCCGCGCTCTGCTTTTTAACCGCAGGACTGTTTATAAG
>URMT01000124.1 GCA_900549005.1 uncultured Eubacteriales bacterium
CGCGCAGGCAACTGCCTGCGCGGGCGGCGCCGTACATTCTTATTGATTTGCGTAAACAAGCTCAAATTCTTCGCATACCACTTTCATATCAGCCGAAAAACATAAACCGAATTGAGCAAGCTGACTTTTAAAAAATTCTTCGTGCACTTTGCGCCAATAGTTCAGCGATTTGTCGCCTTCGCCCTCTTTGCGGGCAAATTCTGCGCTGACTTCGCAGAATTTTACGATTTCAACCCTGACAGTTCTGATTATGCAGGCGGCAGAGCCGTCTGAAAGGAGTATTACGCTGTAAGCGCCCTCTTCCGGAAACTTTTCACCCGACAGGGCATACACATCGTATGCCGACGAAGTTGCTGTCTTTATTCCGTTTTTTACGAGAGCCGCGAGTTCGTCCGGAAAGGCTCCGAACGCCCACGCCTCATATCCACAGTCTTTGATTTTTTCAAGCGAGAGGTATTTCTCCCACATCTGCCTGGCTGTCACGAAATTATTTATTTCCTTTAAGTTTTTTAACCGACGCAACCAACATTCTGCGGATATTTACGCAGTTTGTTTTAAAAGATGCAAACACTTCTGTTGATATACAACCCGTATCACACAAAAGTTCAAGCCAATATTCGCTTTCATTACATTCTTTGAGCGCAATTTCAAACTTTGAAACCATATCCTTTTTGCCCTGCGAATACTGTGCTTCGCTCACGTTGGCGCCGATTGAAGTACCGCAACGCAGAAGCTGGTTTATCAGAACGCCTTCTGTTCCATAAGATTTGAGTTCACGACAAAGAAATATTATCTTCTTTGCGAATTGCTTGGTTTCTTCTCTCAGAATACTGTCAGCCATAATATCACACGCTGCGACAGCAGCATAACTTGCCAAAGGCAATTATCACGCGTTTTGTGCAACAAAACGCTTATCACTTGCGCAAGCCTTTATCCCTTTTTGTGCAGAGCTTCGGCTGTGCCGAAGCGTTTACAGCGATAAGTTGCGGCTTTGCCGCAACGTGATGATATGATTGCTCGCGCAATCATAGTTGATTTTGCGCGCAGCGCAAAATCTTACATTATTCACGCTGCAATGGCAGCTAATCACTTGCCAAAGGCAATTATCACGCGTTTTGGGCAACAAAACGCTTATCACTTGCGCGTCCCTTTAACCCTTTTTGTGCAGAGCTTCGGCTAAGCCGAAGCGTTTACAGCGATAAGTTGCGGCTTTGCCGCAACGTGATGATATGATTGCTCGCGCAATCATAGTTGATTTTGCGCGTAGCGCAAAATCTTACTCCCACTCTATCGTTGCGGGCGGTTTGCTGGTTATATCATACACTATCCTGTTCGCGTGACGGACTTCGTTTACTATGCGGTTTGATATCGTTTCCAAAACGTCGTAAGGAATGCGCGCCCAATCGGCCGTCATAGCGTCTACCGACGTCACCGCGCGGATTGCTATCACGTTTTCATAGGTGCGGAAGTCGCCCTGCACGCCCACTGTTTTGCTGTTGGTGATGACGGTGAAGTACTGCCATATCTTATCGTCGAGGCCTGCCTTGGCTACCTCTTCGCGCAGGATATAGTCTGAATCGCGCAGCGTTTCCAGCTTCTCTTCGGTAACTTCGCCCATAATTCTTATGGCGAGGCCGGGGCCGGGGAAGGGCTGGCGCATTACTACCTTTTTGGGCAAACCGAGTTCAAAGCCAACCTTTCTCACTTCGTCTTTGAAGAGGTCGCGAAGAGGTTCGATAATCTCTTTGAAGTCAACAACCGAGGGGAGTCCGCCGACGTTGTGGTGGCTCTTTATGACGGCTGACTTGCCCTTGCCGCTCTCTATCACGTCGGGATAGATGGTGCCCTGAACGAGGTAATCTACCGCGCCTATTTTCTTTGATATCTTTTCAAACGAGCGGATGAACTGTTCGCCTATTATCTTGCGCTTTGTTTCGGGGTCGGAAACGCCCTTCAATTTATCGAGGAAGATTTTTCCGTCGTCCACCTTAATAAGGTTCATTCCGAGGCCGTCTTTGAATACCGACATAACCTCGTCAGCCTCGTACTTCCTTAAAAGGCCGTGGTCGACGAACACGCAGGTGAGCTGGTCGCCCACCGCCTTGTGGATAAGGGTTGCCGCAACGGCCGAGTCTACGCCGCCCGACATTGCGCAAAGCACCTTTTTGTCGCCAATTTTTTCTTTAAGCTCTTTGACTTTTTCGGCAACGAAGCCCGACATAGTCCAGTCGCCGTGCGCGCCGCACACGTTGTACAAAAAGTTGCGGAGCATAAGCGTGCCGTATTCGGTGTGCTGCACTTCGGGGTGGAACTGAACGCCGTAAATTCTGCGCTCTTCGCTTCCGAAGGCGGCGAAAGGGCAGTTATCGGAATGGGCAATCATATCGAAGCCCGCGGGCAGGCGGGTTATTCTGTCGGTATGGCTCATCCAGCAGACGGAAACTTCGGGCACGCCTTCGGTTAAAGGGCTGCCCTTTGCGTAAACTTCCGCCTTGCCGTATTCCGACGTAGAGGCGCGTTCAACGACGCCGCCCAGCATATGCGCCGTGAGCTGGCAACCGTAGCAAATGCCGAGCACGGGTATGCCGAGTTCAAAAATTTCGGGGCTGACCTTGGGACTGCCCTCGTCGTAAACGCTGTTGGGGCCACCCGTAAAAATTATGCCTATGGGGGCGTATTCCTTTATCTTTTCAATGGTAATGTCGCACGGCACGAGGTCGCAGTAAACGTTCTGCTCGCGCACGCGCCTTGCAATAAGCTGGTTGTACTGACCGCCGAAGTCGAGTACCAGAACTCTTTCGCGCTGCATAATTATATAAATTTCCTCTGATTAGTATTATTTGAAGTGCGTGCACGGCACGCGCGTGTAAAACACGCCGCAATACGCGGCATACGGTACAGCTTTGCCTGCCGCGCGTGCGCGCATTGCGCACGCGCGGCAAAACTTTATTCCTGTAAAATATTTTACGGCGGAAGCAAAATTCAACTTCCGCCAGTAAAAAACACTCTTTTATACCCTTTTACCGCTCCGAAATCAGTTCTTGGGCGAGTAGTTGGGCGCTTCTTTGGTGATGTTTATATCGTGAGGGTGAGATTCGGTGAGCGAGGCAGACGTCATCTTTACGAACTGGGCCTTGGTGCGGAGCTCGTCTATGTTGTGCATACCCGTATATCCCATACCTGCACGCAGACCGCCCATAAGCTGATAGATGATATCGGCAAGCGCACCCCTGTAAGGCACCCTGCCTTCCACGCCTTCCGGCACGAACTTTTTGTTGTTGGACTGGAAGTACCTGTCCTTGCCGCCCTGGGCCATTGCAGGAAGCGAGCCCATTCCGCGGTAAGTTTTGAACGACCTGCCCTGATATATTTCAAGCTCGCCGGGAGATTCGGTGGTGCCTGCAAACAGCGAACCTATCATTACGGCCGCGCCGCCTGCGCCTATCGCCTTTACGATATCGCCCGAATATTTGATGCCGCCGTCGGCGATGACCTTTTTGCCCATCTTGTCGGCCTGCTCGGCGCAGTCCATAACTGCCGTAAGCTGGGGCATACCTATGCCTGCAACTATGCGGGTAGTACATATCGAGCCGGGGCCCATACCTACCTTTACCACGTCGGCGCCCGCGTCGATGCTCCTTGCGCTGCATGAGCACCGAGGCGAGGGC
>URMT01000125.1 GCA_900549005.1 uncultured Eubacteriales bacterium
GCGATTTTTCGCGGCGCCGCCATTTAATTATTTATAAGGGGGAATGAATGGTTACAATTGATGCGGCAATATGCCCTGATTAACGGGTGTTTCGGGGGCATATCCGCATAAGTTTACTTGCTGTCTATGTCGAGGTAGGTTTCGGGGTCAACGGCCTCGTCGTTCAAGAACACTTCAAAGTGCAGATGCGCGCCGTCCTTATACTCCTGCCCCATCGCCTCTGCAACGGTTGCAATCACGTCGCCCTTCTCCACCGTGTCGCCAACGGCAAGTCCTTCGGCGGCGTCGACAAAGGTATAGGTCGTTTTAAGTCCGTTTTCGTGCGAAAGGGTTATGGTGGTGCCCATCAGCACGGGGTCGCTCGTTATGCTCTCAACCGTGCCGTCTAGTGCGGCATAAACTTCGTCGCCCACGTCGCCGGCAAAGTCAATGCCCGTGTGCAGGTAATACTTGTCCAGCGTGGTGTTGTGGTAAAAACCATAGCTGTTTACGGCGTTTACTTCATCAACGGGCATCAAAAAAGTGGTGTCGCCCGTGGTGTCTTCAACGTCGTCATCGTCGTTGGTATTGTCGTCGTCATCGGTGTCGCCGTCAACGGACTGGTCGGGGTCGTCCAGCACCATATCGTCGCCGCCGAGGGTGACCGAAAGCGTAACCGCAACTGCAATCGCGGCAATTATAAGTATGCACGCGCCCAGTATAAGGTAATAGGTGAGCAGTTTTTTGTTTTTAGGTTTCTGTTCCTGGTCTTTCATTTTAAATATCTCCTTTATATGTAGGCGTGTTCCTCGCCCTGCCCTGTGTTTATTGCCCGTGCAATTTTGTTTTATACCTGCCGCAAAAAATTTTTACCGCCATTTTCTAAGCGAGGGGAGGCTTGGTGATAAGTTGCGTTGCAACGTGATTAGTGATGAGTGCGGCAAGCCGCGCGTGATGAGTTGCCTTGCGGCAACGCAGCGGTTGAGATTTCTCCGCTTCGGTCGTAAGGAGCGAAGCGACGGAATAGCGATTGTTCGCGGCTTCCGCGCAATCGCGTCAATGACAATTATTTTAAAATAAATAATGCTTGCAAGGCGGGTTTCCCGCCGCAGCAGGACCCAATTTGCGCATACCTGCGCCTCAGCAGGGTGAATTGCCCCGATTATATTATTGAGGGCCCCTAAAAATCGGGGCAAGAGGGGCTGGCCCCTCAAATTCACGGAAAATTCAGCTTTCGGCCAAAGCTGAATTTTCGTGAACCTCTCTCAGTATCCTCCAAAAATTATCGGCGAGGCCACCGTCACACCCCCTTGTTTGAGGCATATATGCAGGTTAATCTGCGTGCCGTACAGCTCTACCGAATACGGCAGGTCTGCCGTGCAGTATAAATTCAGACTGTCTGAAAGTCTCTCGCAGAATACAACTTCGCCGTTCACGCTCTTTAAAAACTCTTTCGTGTCCAAAGAGGTGTATGTAGTGCTTTCGCCGCAGACGTCGTCAAGCGCCAGAAGGCTGAGCGCCGCACCGTCCTTTACCGTGACCACGCGGCAGTCGGCAGAGGTGTTGCCGCAGAAAAATGTATAGCTTTCGCCCTCTTCAAAGCAAGGTTTTGCGGCAGACATTGCAAAAAGCGCGGCGCACGCCGCCGCGGCGAGGGCGAGAAAAGCAAGTTTAAAAAAGCGCATAAAAAAATCCCCCGAGTCAATTCGGGGGAATTATTGCCGCACCTCTGCCCTTTTAAACCTGGCAGAAAAATTAAATTTTAATGTTGTAAGTTATTAGTAAAGAGATTTCTCTGTATATCCCTGCGCCCGCACTACGTTCCTCACGCGCGTCAATGACAATTATTTAAAAATAATTTATGTCGCAAGGCGGGTTTCCCGCCGCAGCAGGACCCAATTTGCGCATACCTGCGCCTCAGCAGGGTGAATGGCGACGATTATGTAAACGAGGGCACTTAAACATCGTCGCCATAGGGGCTGGCCCCTCAATCTCACGAAAAATTTAACTTTCGGCCAAAGTTAAATTTTTGTGAACCTCTTATCGACATCCCCCGCACGTGGCGCAGTGTCCGCTGCACTTTTTTGTGTGCGTGCCCGTGGCGGAAAACATCGTGCCGCTGTAACTTCTTTCGGCGCGCCTGCCGCATACGGGGCAGCGTACTTCTTCGTCCGGTTTTTTAACAAGTTCTTCAAATTCTTTGCCGCATTCGGGGCATTTGTACTGCAATAACGCCATAGCTTATTTTTTGTCCTTGTCGCGCTTTCTCCGCGTGCGCCGCGTGCGCTTTATAACGCCGCCCGAGCGCATAAATTTGCCTAAGAATATGCCAACGCCTGCCGTAAGCAGCACCGTGCCTGCAAGTATCACCCAGAACCACCACGCCGAAGAGCCGCTCTCGCCAATCTGCCCGGGAACGACTACGTTCATTCCCCAAAAGCCGGCAATCATAGTGGGTATTGCCAGAAGAACGGTTATTACCGTCAACTTTTTCATACTGTCGTTGGCGTTGTTGGATATCATCGAACCGTAGGCATCCATAGTCACGGTCAGAATGTCTTTATAAATGTTGCACATTTCCATCGCCTGCTTGCTCTCTATGGCGACGTCGTCGTACAAATCCTGGTAATCCTCGCGCGTGGTAACCGCCTCGGCCTTGGAAAGTTTTTCCTGAACGCTGTAATTTGAATTGAGGGAGGTGGAGATGTATACCAGCGAATTTTCGAGGTCGAGTAGCTGCGCTATCTCCTCGTTCTTCATCGTCCTGCCCAGCTCTGCCTGAACGCGGCGCGACTTCCTGTCTATCTGGGTAAGCACGTTTAAAAAGCGCTTTGCGTTGCCCAGCATAAAGTTGAGGGTGAAAAGCACGGGCTTTTCCGTCATAACGCGCTGCCTGCCCGTTATAAAGTCCTTTAAAACGGGGTTGCCTTTCAGGCATACGGTAACAACGCAGTTTGCGTTGTAAATTACCGCCAGCGGCAGGGTGGAGTAAACGTCGCCGCTGTCGCCTTCCTCGATGACGGGGCAGTCGAGTATGAACATATAGTTGCCGTCGTCTATTTCGGAACGCGCGCGTTCCTGGTCGTCGAGGGCGGAGGCGAGCATATCCTCGGATATGCCCGAAAGAGCGGCTATATCCTCCATCTCGTCGTCGGTGGGGTTAATCATATCCACCCAGCACTGCGGCTCGAATTTTTCAAGCTGTTTAAGCGGGTGCCTTTCCGATGTGCAAAAGAACTGTACCATTTGCCTTTACCGCCTTAAAAAGAGTTAAAAAAATGCACGGGATAAAAACCCGTGCCAAGGCAAAATTTTCGGTACGGAAATTTATCTCTCGTTATTGGTTTGTGGAAAAACGAACAGATTTACAGCTGCTACTGTAATATGGGTCCATAAAAATCTCCGTCCGCGCGGAACTGCTTTTGCGCAACCCGTCCGCCGCCGCAAGGCGCGAAAACGAGTACCGCTCTCCGCTCGGTACACCTTAATTATAATGTATTATATTCAGTTTGGCAAGCGATAAGTGTAAAAAATTTTTGTTGATGAATTTATATGCAGAGCGGGGCGGCGCGGGCAATTTTTGCCCGCG
>URMT01000126.1 GCA_900549005.1 uncultured Eubacteriales bacterium
GCACTCGCCAAAAAGATTTTGCAAAAAGATTTTTGGCGAAGAGGAGGCGCCGCCGCAACAGTAACGGCAAGCGCGCCACGCACGGTTGCCTGCAAAATACGGCGTGCGCCGACGACGTGACCCCGAGCAAAGCGGAGCGCGACACAGTATTGCGCCGCTTATATGAAGCCGTACGGACTTAACATATAAACATACAATCTCCAAAAGAGAAGAAGCGGTACTTTTCCTCCACCGCCGTCTTATAAAGCTGCAAAATCTTTTCGCGGCCGACCATTGCGGCGACGAGCATTATAAGAGTGCTTTCGGGCAGGTGGAAGTTGGTGATTAGGCAGTCCACGCACCTGAATTTATAGGGCGGGTATATGAATATGGAAGTATTGCCGTGGCAGGGCTTTATGGTGCCGTTATCTTCGGCGGCGCTCTCCAAAGTGCGCACCGAGGTTGTGCCTACGGCGATTACGCGCCTGCCCTCGCGCTTGGCGCGGCTGATTATCTCTGCCGCCTCCTCCCCTACCTCGTAATACTCGCTGTGCATCTTGTGGTCGGTTATGGCGTCCTCCTTTACGGGGCGGAAGGTGCCCAGCCCCACGTGGAGAAGAATTTCGGCAATCTCTACGCCCATATCCTTAATCTCCTGCAAGAGAGCGGGCGTGAAGTGAAGCCCCGCAGTGGGCGCCGCCGCCGAGCCGTCGGTCTTGGCGTACACCGTCTGGTAGCGGTTTTTATCTTTGAGCTTTTCGTGAATGTAAGGGGGCAGCGGCATTGACCCCGCCCTGTCGAGCGCCTCTTCAAACACGCCGTCGCAGGCAAAGTCGACTATTCTTTCGCCGCTGTCGGTGACGGATACCACGTCGAGCGAGAGTTCGTCGTTTACCGTGAGGTGAGTACCCGGCTTACATTTTTTGCCGGGCTTTACCAGCACTTCCCAGCGGGCCGAAGATATGCGCTTCAACAAGAGTACTTCCACCCTGCCGCCGTGCGCGGTATGCGCGTACAGCCTTGCGGGAAGAACCTTGGTGTTGTTTATGACCAGCACGTCGCCCGCGCGCAGATAGTTTTTTATGTCGCGGAAAATTCTGTGCTCCACCCTGTCGTTCCGGCGGTCATACACGAGCATACGCGAGGAATCGCGCGGCTCTGCGGGGGTCTGGGCGATGAGCTCTTCCGGAAGGTCGTAATAAAAGTCGCTCTTTTTTAAGTTTGTGGGCGCGCCGTGCGCCTCTACGTTTTTTTCTGCGGCGGTGCCGCTTCCGTTATTTTCAGTCATCTTCTTTATTGAAAAGCGAGAGTTGTGCCGCCTGCCTTTCGGTAATCTTATAGCCGAGGTGCTCGTACCCGCCGCGGAGTATCACCCTGCCGCGGGGTGTGCGGGCGATGAAGCCGAGTTGCAGAAGGTAGGGTTCGTACACGTCCTCTATTGTGTTTGCGTCTTCGTTTACCGTGGCGGCCAGCGTTTCCAGCCCCACGGGCTTGCCGTCGAATTTTTCTATCATTGCGCGCAAAATTGCGCGGTCGGTTTCGTCAAGCCCGAGTGAATCTATCTCCATTCTGCCAAGGGCAAAGCGCGCGTCGGCAAGGGTTATTCTGCCTTCGCCGCGTATTTCAGAAAAGTCGCGCACGCGCTTTAAAAGCCTGTTGGCAATTCTGGGTGTGCCGCGCGAGCGGGTGGAAATTTCGTGCGCGGCGTCGTCGTCTATCTCTACCCCCAGCTTGTTTGCGCTCTTCAAAACAATCTCTTTGAGCTCTGACGGGGTATACATCTCCAAACGGCAGATTATGCCGAAGCGGTTTCTTAGCGGGGTGGCTATCATACCCGCCTTGGTGGTGGCGCCGATGAGCGTGAATTTTTTGAGCGAAAAGCGTATGTTGCGCGCGCTGGGGCCCTTGCCCACTATTATGTCGAGGGCGTAGTCCTCCATAGCCGAATACAGAATTTCTTCCACGCTGTGGTTTAAGCGGTGGATTTCGTCTATGAACAGCACGTCGCCGTCGTTTAAGTTGGTGAGTATGGCCGCGAGGTCGCCGCTGCGCTCTATCGCGGGGGCGGAGGTGAGTTTGAGCGTGCCGCCCATCTCGTTTGCGATGATGTGCGCGAGCGTGGTTTTGCCAAGGCCGGGCGCGCCGTATAAAAGGACGTGCTCCAAGGCCTCGCCCCTCTTCTTTGCCGCCGCCATATAGACGTTGAGATTTTCTTTTACTTTGACCTGGCCGACGTAGTCTGAAAGGCTTTTGGGGCGCAGGACGTTTTCTTCAACGTCGTATTCGCCCTTGGTACTCTTTACCAGCCTTTCGTCCTCGCCGCCGTATTCTTCGTCGTCGAAAAACATATAAAACCTCTCACGAATTTTTAGCGCGGGCCGCGCACTAAAAATTCCGTGAATTTCAGGGGCCAGCCCCTCTTGCCCCGATTTTTGAGGGCCCTCGATTATATAATCGGGGCAATTCACCCTGCTCAGGCGCAGGTATGCGCAAATTGGGGCGCGCTGGCGCAGGGAAACCCTGCTTGCGCACGTTAATTATTTTTGAGCTCTCACGAATTTTTAGCGCGGGCCGAGTGCGAAAATTTTCGTGAATTTGAGAAACTAGGTTTCTCTTCGCGCGACTTGTTTCAGCCCACGAAGTGTATAGTCGCGCGAATTCACTTCCAGTGAGCCAGCTTTCGCTGCAAATGTGGTCGCGCTTATCGGCGAACTAAATTCGCCTTGCGCACATTATTATTTACTACATAGTTTTGAGGGCTTCGCGGATGATTTCTTCTATCGTAGAGGCGCCTGCCGACTTTGCCCTCTCTATCGCCCTGGAACTTTCTGCACGGGTGAAGCCGAGCGACATTAAAGCTACTACCGCGTCCTCTTCGCCGTCGTCTGCGGGAAGGACGGGCGCGCCGCCCTTTGAGGGAGCGGGAGCTTCTGACGCGGTTACCTTTTCGCGCAGTTCCAGAATTATGCGCTCGGCCGTCTTTTTGCCGAGGCCCTTAACGGTGCTCAGCTTCTTCACGTCGGAAGAGGCGATTGCCACGGCGAGGGAATTTATGTCCATACCCGAAAGCACGGCTATGCCCATTTTGGGCCCCACGCCCGAGACGGAAACGAGCTTCAAGAACATATTCTTTTCGGCAGGGGAAGAAAAGCCGAACAGGCTTATGCCGTCTTCGCGCACTTGCAGGTAGGTGTATACCTCGCCTTCGTCCTTGCCCATAAGGTCGGACATTACCGAGGCCGAACACAGCACTTCATAGCCCACCCCGCCCGTTTCGATGAGGGCGGTATCCTGCGAAAGAGATAAAATTTTTCCTTTTAAATAACCAATCATACAGAACCTCACGAAAAGGCTCACGAATTTTTAGCGCGGCCGCGCACTAAAAATTCCGTGATTTTGAGAAACTAAGGTCTCGCGCGGCGAGCGGTGTATAAACCGCCGCGCTCGGTCACCGCTCGGGCTTTGATTTGCCCTCGCTCATCTCACATTGCACAAACAGCGGGTGTCCGCTGTTTGAA
>URMT01000127.1 GCA_900549005.1 uncultured Eubacteriales bacterium
CTCCCTTCGGGAAACCGCAAACTAAGTGACCAAAGGGAACGCACGGAGAAATCTCAAAAATACTATCGAGAGTTCTATGTATGCTCATTGCATATGTTTAGTCGAAACGACGGCGCAGGTGTAAGCGCTTTTATATTGGCTTGCCTTACAATGCGGCCTTGATTTTCGCAATCATTTCGGCGTATTCTTCGTCTGAAAGGAAGGTCTTTTGCGGGTTCATCGCAAATACGCCGCCCCATTCAAATCCGTCTTTATACTTGGGGCAAAGGTGCATATGCAGGTGACAGCCCGTGTCGCCGTATGCACCGTAGTTGAGCTTGTCGGGCTTAAAAACTTTGTGTATCGCCTTCGCCGCGCGGGCTACGTCGGCAAAAAATGCGTCGCGCTCCTCATCGGATATGTCAACGATTTCGCTCACGTGGTCTTTATATGCCACTATGCACCTTCCGGGGTGGCTCTGTTCCTTGAAGAGTATGAGCGAGCTTACGCTTAAATCGCATATGTAGATTCCGAATTTTTCAAGCAGTTCGCCGCGCATACAATAGCCGCAGTTTTCGTCTTTTTCGTGTTGCATAAAAATCCCCCTCTGTTAAAAAGTTTCATCTTTATCATTATATCACGTTAATTTACAATATTCAATAGCAAAATTGAAATATTTTATTGCAATTTTTTTAGTAATTTTTACAAAATTTTGTTACATTGTTTCGTTTTTGAAGCGTGCGGCGGCCGTCGGCGCGCCCATATTTGCCTCCCGAAAGCCCTTTGCGGAGCCGCCCGCGGCGCAGGCAGCGGCGTTAAACCGCGCCAAAAAGGCCCCGCCAAAAGAGCGGCGGGGCCGGAAGGGTGCAGTTACCTTCTTATTTCAAAGTCCTGGTTCATCAGTTTTATTATGGAATCGACGTCGTCGGTTATGTTGAAGTCGCCGTGGATTGTGTGCTTCATAACCGAGCTTGCAACGGCAAAGTTTACAATGTCCTGCGGCTCCATTCCCGCCATCATTGCATAAAACAGTCCGCTTGCAAATGCGTCGCCGCCGCCAACCCTGTCTAAAATGGTGAAGCGGAAGGTCTTGCTTTCGTAGGTCTTGCCGTCGTACCACAGGAAGGCTTTCAAAGAATTTTCGCTGCCGGAATGTACGTAGCGCACCGTACGGCCTATCGCCTTGAAGTTCCACTTTTCGTGCAGAGCTTTGAATATTCTGTCCTGTTCGTCGAACGTGGGCGTCATCGAAAGTCCGTCCTTCAAATCCTTGCCGTCAGGCCCTGGCAGATTGATGGGCTCTATGCCGATGAGTACGTCGATGTAGGGCATATATTCCGTAAGACAGTCGCGCGCCTCCTGGAATGTCCACAGCGCGCTGCGGAAGTTACAGTCGAAGCTCACGGTCATTCCAAGCTCCTTGGCGGCTTTAAGCGCGTACATCGTAAGGTCGCGGCAGTTTTTTGAAAGGGCGGGGGTGATTCCGCTCGTGTGCAGCCACGTGTATCCCTTCAACTTCTCTTTGAAGTCTATCGTAGAAAAGTCGTAGGTGGCAAAGGCGGAGTCTGCCCTGTCGTACGTGACTTTCGAAGCGCGCACGCCGAAGCCCTCTTCAAGGTAATAAAGGCCCATTCTGCCGCCCTTTGCGCGTATGCAAGGCGAGCAGTGTACGTCGTTGGCGCGCAGATAGCGTATTGCCGCCTTGCCTATCGAACTGTCGGGCACTACCGTGAAGTAGGACGAGTCTATTCCCAGGTTAGAGAGCGAAACGGCAACGTTGGCTTCGGCGCCGCCGTAAGTCACCACAAACTGGTTTGCCATACGTATCTTTTCATAGTTGGGCGGAGCCAGCCTTAAAAGCAGTTCACCCAGGGTTATAAAACGCACTTTTGATTTGTCAGCCATAATTTTTCCCCTTATTTGATAGTTGCTGTCTATATTATAACATCGGCTTTGCCGTTTGTACATACCCATTTTAAAATCTTTTTGTCCGTATGCGGCAAATATTGCGCCCGTGCTCCCGTTTTGCTTCAAATGCTCTTGCAATGCCGCCCCGCGTTGTGTTAGAATATATGTATGGAACTTAAAATAGAGGTAGCGTCCGAAGCGGACGGCAAGGAGTACGGCGGCACGCAGGTAATGCAGGTTGCCGTCGGCGAGTTTGTGCTCGACGAAATTTTCAAACTCAACTTTTTCAGAATAATAATCGACGACGTGATAGACGGCGTGCTTTGCTTCCGCCTTATGGAGGGAGCTGCGCCGCACTACTTCGTGCTGGAAGGCAGGGGCGACAGCGCCACTTTTGAAAGGGAGACGCCCGTAGGCAGCGACTTTTTCCGCTTCACTCTGCTTTGAAAGATGGGTTTCCGCGCTGTGCGGATGAGCGAAAGGGGAGAGTTCGTTCTGTTTAAATAACAAAATGGGCGCCATATATGCCGCAACAAACGAGGTTATTCGGGGAGGCAGCTTTGGAAAAAGGTAAATTCAGAATAGTATCCGTCGATACGTGTACGGTCTCCTGCGGGGACATAGATTTTTCGCGCATAGAGGCGCTCGGCGAGGCAAAATTTTACGACGTGCTCACGCCCGACGAACTCGCCTCGGCCGCAGCCGATGCCGACGCGCTTTTAGTAAACAAGGCAGAGGTTACGCGCGGACTGCTTGAAAAATGCCCTCGTCTTAAATACGTGGGCACATATTCCACTGGCTACAACAACATTGACCTTGCGGCGCTGAAAGAGCGCGGCATAATCTGCTGCAACGTGCCGGGATACTCCACCAACGCCGTCTGCCAGCACGTTTTTGCACTGCTGTTTATGTTCGTCGGCAGGACGGATAAATATGCCGCCTCGGTTGCCGCAGGCGACTGGATAAAGAGCAAATCTTTCTGCTACCTGCCTTGGAGTATGGGCGAAGTATACGGCAAGACGATGGGCATATACGGTTACGGCAACATAGGCAGGGCGGTGGCAAGGGCGGCGGAGGCCTTCGGTATGAAGGTTATAGTGCACACCAGGTCTGTTCCGCAGAACTGCCCGTACGAGCTGGTGGGCGCCGACGAAATTTTTGAGCGGAGCGACTACCTTTCGCTGCACTGTCCGCTCAGCCCAGCAACGGAAAAGATAGTAAATGCGCGCACGCTTGCGCTGATGAAGCCTTCTGCCGTGCTTATAAACACCGCCCGCGGCGGGCTTGTGGACGAATATGCGCTCGCCGGGGCGCTGAACGGCGGCAAGATGGCGGGGGCGTGCACCGACGTGCTCACGCGCGAGCCTATGGAACGGGGTAACCCGCTTTTGGACGCAAAGAACTGCATAATAACGCCGCACATAGCCTGGGGCCCGCGCGAAACGCGTGCGCGGCTTGTGGATATAGTGGCTGAAAATCTTGCGGCATTCCTTGCGGGCAGGCCGCAGAACGTTGTGCCGTACAATAAATAGTTCCGCCGCAATCAAGCCTCCCCTTGCTTAGGGGAGGGTAGGGAAG
>URMT01000128.1 GCA_900549005.1 uncultured Eubacteriales bacterium
CGCGCTTTACAACAGCCAGTTTGCATAAATATTTAATTGCGGCGCGCGCCTTTGAAAAGCGCTTTAAAAAACGCTTACCCCGCGCGGCCGCCCGCCGGTCAGCCTCAGTCCACAAAGTCGGGCTGGGCCTTGGCGTGTTTTTTGCGCCATATCCTTAAAAATACCTTTGAAATTTCCACGGCGACGAGCGGGAACACCGCAAGCGCCAGGACTATGAGGTACTGATACCATTCGAGATACACAAGCTCGAAGAAGTCCATCACCCCGGGCACGAAGGATACGAACGCCACTATCGCAAGCGAGGCCGCCATTGCGCCGTACAGGAAGTGGTTGTGCCCCTGGCCGGGACGGAACACGCTGTCGTAATTTGAGCGCTGGTTTATGGCGTGCACGAGCTGCGAAAGCGAAAGCACCATAAACGTCATCGTCATAGCTATGGCGTGCTTTGAACCGTCGTCGGCGCTGCCGTAGCACGCCTCCGCTATCCAATAGGCCGAAAGCGACGCCGCCGTTATGAACAGCCCGTGCAGGGCTATGCGCGCAATTACTCCCCTCTCGAACAGCGTTCCGCTCTTTACGGGCGGCACCTTCATCACGTTTCTGTCGGCGGGGTCAACGCCCAGCGCGATTGCGGGGAGCGAGTCGGTGGCAAGGTTGATGAGCAGCACGTGTATTGCCAGTATGGGGTCTTCCCAGCCGAACAGGAATGCGAGAAAGAGCGTTAAAATTTCTGATATGTTGCCCGCGACGAGGAACTGTATAACCTTCTGAATGTTGCGGTAAACGCGCCTGCCCTCGCGCACGGCGTGCTCTATGGTGGTGAAGTTGTCGTCCAGCAGTATCATATCGGCTGCGTCTTTGGCGACGTCGGTGCCCGTTATGCCCATCGCAACGCCTATGTCCGCCTCTTTTAAGGCGGGGCTGTCGTTCACGCCGTCGCCCGTCATCGCCGCAACTTCGCCCGTGCGCTTCAACGACTTGATTATGCGCAGCTTATCCGAGGGCGAAACGCGCGCAAACACAACGCACGTTTTAACCGCCTCGTCGAGCTGTTCGTCGGTCATTTCGTCAAGCTCCGAGCCTGTAATCACCGTATTGCCCTTGCGGAATATGTGAAGCTGTTTTGCTATTGCAAGCGCCGTAACCTTGTGGTCGCCCGTTATCATAATTACGCGTATGCCCGCGTCGTGGCACGTTTCAACCGCGCCTATAACTTCCTTCCTGGGCGGGTCAATCATACCTACGGCGCCTATGAAGGTCATACCGTATTCTATGTTGTCGGTCTCGTTTTCGGGCACCTTTGTAAGCTGCCTCTTGGCAAAGCCCAGAACGCGCAGCGCGCTTTTGGACATATTGTTGCACAAATCGAGTATCTTGCGCCTGTCTACGTCGGTCATCTCGCGCACGCCGCCGCTCGTTAAAAAGTGCGTGCACAGCGGCAGCATCTCGTCTACGGCGCCCTTGGTGTAGGCGATTAGCCCCTCTGGCATCCGGTTGAGCGTGGTCATACGCTTTCTGTCAGAATCGAAGGGCTGTTCGAACAGCCTGGGGTGTTCGTCTTCGTACTCCTCGGAATTTATGCCGAACTTGTCGGCAAAGAGTATGAGCGCGCCCTCGGTGGGGTCGCCCATCGTCTCGCCGGGGCGGTCGGGGTCCATATGCGCGTTGCCGCACAGCGCGCAGCCGTCAAGAATATCGCGGTACACCGCGCGGTGATACTTTGATTCGAGGTCCTCGGTGAGCGTGGGGGCGCCCATCTCGAAGTCGGCGCCCACGGCGACGTGCGTCACCGTCATCTTGTTCAGCGTGAGCGTACCCGTCTTGTCGCAGCAGATTACCGTGGCGGAACCAAGAGTTTCGACGGCGGGCAGGCTTTTTACCAGCGCGTTCTTTTTGGCCATCCGCTGTACGCCGAACGCCATTATTATGGTCGCCGTTGCGGGCAGACCTTCGGGAATTATGGATATTGCAAGCGATATGCCGAGGAGAACGAGCGACTGCCACGTCCTTCCGCCGCGCGCAAAGCCTATTATCATTATAACGACGCATACAATCAGCCCTATCAGGGTAAGTATCTTGCCCACCGAATTGAGCTTCTTTTTTATGGGCGTCTGGAAGTCGTCCTGCTTTTTGAGCATACCCGCAATCTTGCCGACTTCGGTATTCATACCCGTGCCCACGACTATGCCCACGGCGTTGCCGTACATAACCACGGACGAGGAGTACGCCATATTCACCCTGTCGCCGAGGGGAGCGTCTTCGGGCAGAACGGTGGGGCCGTCTTTGGGCGCGGGAACGCTTTCGCCGGTAAGCGAGGCCTCCTGCACGCTCATATTGTTGTCGTTTATTATTCTTATGTCGGCGGGGACTATCGCGCCGTCTTCAAGGTAAACTATATCGCCGGGCACCAGCTCGCTTGCGGGGACTATGCTCTCTTCGCCGTCCCTTAAAACGCGCGCGTTGGGCGCGGTCATCTTTTTGAGCGATTCGAGCGCGTCGGCGGCCTTCTTTTCCTGAATTACGCCCACCGCGGCGTTGAGAACGATTACGCAGAAAATGACTATGGCTTCCGCAAGGCCCTCGCCGTCGATAAAGTTCATTACCAGCGAGAATACCATTGCGATGAACAGTATGATTACCATTACGTCTGAAATCTGCTCCAAAATCATCTTCCAGATGCTCTTGGGCTTTACCTCCATAAGCACGTTCTTGCCGTACTTTTCAAGGCGTTTTGCCGCCTCGGCGTCAGAAAGCCCCTCTTCACTCGTCTGCAAGACCTCTTCGGTCTGCTGGCAAGACATCGCGTGCCAGGCCCGTTGTTGTTGGTCTTCCATGGTGTCTTTTTAAATAAATCCTCCTTTAAATAAAGTATTTTCAAAAACGCAAAAAGACATAACCATCAGGGCGCGGACCCTGTGGCTATGCCTTAAAAAATCAGATTATTTTATTGTAAGTTCGTGGGTTGGCGTCGTTACTGTCGCCCACTCCTTCGGAAATCATCTCTAACCCCTTGCGTTTTATGTGCAGTATTATATCATACATTTATATTATTGTCAACAATTTTATATAATCTGCAAAATATGCCCCGCAAGGGTGCAAAAAACAGTACATTGCCCCGCACATATGCCGCAATTACCCGCATAGCCACGGGCAAAAAAATCTTACATAACCGTGCCGCTATGCGGCAGATTTTTTATTTCTGCTGTCCTAAAATTTTATCTGACAGCGCGATTACTTCGGCAGAATACTTCTTTTTGCGGCTCTTTAAAATGGCGCGGTATATAAAGTAGTTGGCCACGACGGCGGCAATGCCGATAACACCGACGACCACGCCGAGCGGGAACAGGCTTTCAGCGCCTATCGTACCCATAGCTATGCACATCCCCACGCCCAGCACGAGCGCGCCGACAACACCGAAAGTGTACGCAAAAATATCGGCGGGGCGTTTAACC
>URMT01000129.1 GCA_900549005.1 uncultured Eubacteriales bacterium
CCTGCGCCGAAATCGGCGCAGGGCTGGCTTTTTATATTTTAATGTGTCAAATTTATCTGATATACCTTTAAAACTCACCCGACGGGGAGGGTTGTGCCGTCGTCTATATAACCAGACGGCTCTATCCTTAAATTATGTGTAGGACACATTATAGGGCGTGAAGTCTCTCCCAACGGCTGTGAGTATACGCAACCGCGATAATTAGAGCAATCGGCGTCGGTCACCTGCACGGTGCGTTCGCGCTTGTCTATTTCGATTATATTATAATCTGTGGGGCCGTCGAACGAGCCGCCGTTTTCGCAGAATATAAGGGTGATATGGTCGCTGTTTTCCGCCTCCACCCTTATGTTGTTTTCAAGGCGGATTTCGTATTCGTCCTCGTCAAAGTCGTAGGTAAACGCCAGCGCGTCCTGGTAATAGATATTTATGCCCGTGAGCGCACCCGTGTCCTGCGTGAGCGTTACGGCGAGAAAGAGCGCGACAATGACGACGGCAACTATGCCGTAGATAAGTATATCCCAGATTTTGAAAAACCTGTCCTTTTTTACCTGGTTTACTTTTTTTAAAGACATTGCCGCTCCGCCACCGTTTATTTATTATAAATCGCCGTCTTTGTTCTCTTTTTCTGTATTCTGTAAGCCTTCGACCTGTGAAGGGCCGCTTACTGCCGCGTTTTCCGCTTTATTTTCTGCGCTCTGCGCGGTCTGGCTTTCTGCGCTCTGCACGGTGGCAGGATTGCTTTCAACAGACTTTGACTTACGCCTGTTTTTTACCACGCGCACGATGGCGTATGCGGCAACCACTACCACAACAAAGCCGATGCAGATTACAAGGTATACCCACGAAGGCAGTTCGTTTCGAAGGTCTGTTTCGAAGCTGACTCCGTCAGCAACAAATACATCCTCTTCCATATTAGTGTACAGGGTGAGCCAGCCTATGCCGTTTTCGTGCAGGAAAGCAACCATTATGCCCTGTTCGGTGAGCTCGTTCATATATTCGGTTGCTTTTTCAACCCCCATTGCGCACAGCGCCGTCGTGCGAGCGTCCGCCTCTGCCGCGCTGTACACGCCCACTCTGCCGTCGAGCACAGTTGCCGTGGCAATACCCGTGCGTATGGGCGCGCCCGTTTTGGGGTTGATAATGTGGCTGTAACGCGTGCCGTCTATCGTGTAGCTTAAAATATAGTCGCCGCTGGTTGAAATTGCGACATTGGCTGCGCGGGTTGAAAGGTACCCCACGCCAAGCAAGGCGCGCGGGTGCTGGAATTGCAGTTCAAACTTACCGTCTTCGGAGAGCGAGCCGTTTATCGCCTGGCTGGAAGAGCCGAAGTTGAAATAGCCGTATTCAAAGCCCGCTTCGTCTATAAGCCCGTCCACGAGGTCGATTGCGTAGCCCTTGCCTATGCCGCCGAGGTCCATTGCAAGGCTGTAAGTATGTCCTTCAACGGTAACAGTCTTTTCGGGCTTGCTTACATAGTACTTGCCGTCCCTTTGGTAAGTGCGCACATCGGCAAAACTTTCGCCGAGCTGTTGGAAGGCTGTAACATACTCATTGTCGGGA
The DNA here is from genome assembly GCA_900549005.1 of uncultured Eubacteriales bacterium. Lineage (GTDB taxonomy): Bacteria > Bacillota > Clostridia > Christensenellales > Borkfalkiaceae > Coproplasma > Coproplasma stercorigallinarum. Next base: position 1,561 of record URMT01000129.1, read on the forward strand.
AGTTCAACCGAGGGGTCTTCCCTGTCGTAGGGGCGGCGCTCGTTATAATCTGCACGCACGCCGAAGCCGTACAAATCTACGCTGTAATAAACGCCCGGGTTATAATAGCCGTCGGTCTCTTCAAACATTTTTATGGCGATGCTAAGCACCTGATAGGTGTGGTAATCTATTTCGATTTCGCTGCCAGCTTCTGCCGAATTGAACTGCGAAATATAGGAATTTTCGTTGGCGATATTCATAGAAGAGTCGAGCGAGGTTAAAAGCGCCTTGATTTCTTCGTGGAGCGCGTTTGCTTTTTCGGTAGCCTGCGCAAGCTCTTCGTCGCTTATATCAATGGGCAGGTAAATGCTCAGGTATGCGTCAGTACCGAAGATACCCTGATATGTGCGCGTATAAGAATTTACCTGCGAAGAAGACTGCGCCTCTTCGGTCTGTTCGGTTCCTTCGGCGGGTGTGTTTTCTTCCGAATAGGGCGCAGCGGCCACAGCCGAAGTAAATATCAGGCCTGCGGCAAGCGCCGCGGCAAGTGCTGTAAAAACCTTTTTAATCATAGAGATATTATACTGCATAGACGTTTAAAAAGGCAAACCAAAAGGGCGTTAAACTTACAAAAATACTGTTTTTAGGGCAGTTTTATATGGTATTTACTAAGAATTTTTCGCTGAAACCACATCACTGTCACTCCGAGTCAGAAACAATAGATTTCTTTACTTTGAGATTTCTCCGCTCGCTACGCTCGGTCGAAATGACAAGAAAGGACAGGCTATGCCCTTGGTCGAAATGACAAGGACGGTCGGGCTATGCCCTTGGTCGAAATGACAAGGACGGTCGGGCTACGCTCTTGGTCGAAATGACATATTGGGGGCTTACTTCGTTTCGGTCGAAATAAGACGGGGCGGCTGTGGTTGAACAAAAAATGCGCCGACAAAATGTCGGCGCAGAAAATTTAACGTGAAATTTTTAAGTTTGATTATTCAGCGGGCTCGTAGTCTGCAAGAGCATCCTGAACGGCCTTTAAAAGCCTGCCAGAGCTCTGGGTAGCACCAGTGATAAGAAGGTCGCTTTCAGATACAGCCGAGGGAGTGCCATCAGTACCAGTAGTAACGGTCATAGCAAGAATATCGTCAACTTCAAGGCCTTCGTAAGCCGCAAGAAGTTCAGCTTCGCCGTTGAGGTAGGTGTTCTTGTCCTTCCAGGAATCGGTGCACTGAACATAGTCGCTTTCAACAATTTCAACCTTTTCAATGGTGTTGTCGTCCTTGTTTACAGTAACTTCTACCTTTACGCCGTAATCGGGAGCCTCAGCGCTATAAGGGTTAGCATAATGATACTCACCTTCAAGAGTCGTGGTGTTGCCGCCGCAAGCTGCAAGACCAACTACACCAAGAGCTGCTACTGCGCCAACGGCAAGGCCGATGAGCGCCTTTTTCATCCTTTTCATAATAATCTCCTTTTTTTTATTATAAAAAAATTTTACAAGATCTGCGGGCGCCTTTTAAGCACCCTCTTTTTATAAGCGAAAATATTATACCGCGCACCATTTTTAATGTCAAGCGTGTGCGCGGTATATTATGATAATTTTTTAGCGATTGCTGAAATTTTTGCAAAACCGCAGTCTTTTTTGCCGAAAACGCACGATTTTACATTGATTTAAGATTTCTCTGCTTAGAGATTTCTCCGCTCGCTACGCTTGGTCGAAATGACAAGGTAAAGACGGGTACGCCCTCGGTCGAAATGACAAGGTAAAGACGGGTACGCCCT
>URMT01000130.1 GCA_900549005.1 uncultured Eubacteriales bacterium
CTCTTCTGGCTGGAAGATTACCTCGCCTCGTTCAGGGGCGCCGTGCTCGTCGTCAGCCACGACAGGTATTTCCTGGACCGCGTTACCTCGCGCATACTCGAAACAGAGAATAAAAAGCTGTATTCCTACCCCGGCAACTACACCAAATATAAGGTTTTGAAGGCCGAGCGAATCGCGCTCGAACAGAAGGAGTACGAGCGCCAGCAGGAGGAGCGCGCCCGCTTGCAGGACTACGTAGACAGGAACATAGTGCGCGCGACTACGGCAAAGTCGGCTTTAAGCCGCGTGAACAGGCTGGAAAGAATGGAAATACTTGAAAAGCCGTACACCCCTCCCGCGCCGCCGAGGTTTAAATTCGTATTTCCCTCGCCCAGCGCCGAATCCGTGCTCGAAATAAAAAATCTCACTCTCTCCGCGGGCGGCAAAACGCTGTTTTCAGGAGGTAACCTCACCGTAAAGCGCGGCGCGCGTCTTGCAATAGTGGGCGAAAACGGCACGGGCAAGTCAACGCTTTTAAAGCTGATAGCGGGCGGCGGCAGCCCCAGCGCCCTTCTGGGCAGGTTTGTGCGCACCGCTTACTACGACCAGGAGAACATAAACTTAAACCCGAGTAACACCGTGCTTGCCGAAATGTGGGAACGCCACGTAAGCGCCTCGCAGACCGACGTGCGCGCCCGCCTTGCCCGCTGCGGCCTTTCGGCGGAGGATATGTATAAAAAGGTGGGCGAACTTTCGGGCGGTGAACGCGCCAAGCTCGCGCTGTGCGTTATGGAGGCGGAAGAGGGCAACCTTCTTCTTCTGGACGAGCCCACCAACCACCTCGACCTGCCCGCGAGGGAGAGTTTAGAGCGCGCGGTAAAGGAGTTTGAAGGCACGGTAATTTTTGTAAGCCACGACAGGTACTTCATCTCCGCCACGGCCGACTGCGTGGCAGAAATAGAGGGCGGCAGGCTGAATTTTTATGCGGGCGGCTACGAATTTTTCCGTGCGGCCAAGCGCGAACAGTCCCGCCTTGCAGAACTCGCCGCCGAAGAAGAGAGAAGGGAAGAGTTTGCCCGCCGCAAAACCGAGAGCTACCGTTCCAAAAAAGACAGGGCTTTTGACGCGGCGAAAAAGGCGCGCATAAAGCAGATTGAGGCGGCAATATCATCGAGCGAAGAGGAAGAGGCCGCCATTCAGTCAAGCCTTGCCGACCCCGCCCAAACGGCCGACTACAAGCAGGTTGACGAGCTGTGCAGGCGGCTTGAAGAGATAAAAAGGCGGCAGGAAGAGCTGTACGCCGAGTACGAAAAACTGATATAAAAAAATCGCGCGCGGCGCGGCTTAAAATTGCGTAACAGAACAAAATGCGCCGCCGCAGGGTGAAAACTATGGAAAAAAGACAGAAGGATACAGAGGAAGTTCAGCCCGCCCCCGAAGAGGAGGAGAGCAAAGAGCGCACCGTCCGTCACACCATATCGGCGGAGGAGACGTTCACGCTCGCAAAGGACGTATACGATATGCGTAGCTTTTTCAAGAGCGTATATTCAAACCGCGCAGTCATCGCGCGCAGGCTGAACATCTTTTCGCTGATATGCAGCCTTATATTCACGATGATTTACACGGGCTATACGGTGTATGCCGTGCTCACCGACAAAATAACTTCGGTCGGGCTGGAAGTCACCATATACTGCCTCATCGGCGTATACGCCGCGTTCGTCATAATGCTCGTGCTTGCCACCGTGTTTGCGGGCAGGGTGAACACCAAAACGGTAAAAAAATACAACAAGGCGCTCAAAATTTTCCGCTTCTGCATAAGGGTAGTTTCCATCGCTATGGCAATCGTAGCAATAGCGGTTGGGGCGGGGTCTGCGTCCTCCCCCGCAGAAATCGCCGTGCAGGCGGTGCTGGTCACAATCTCTATCATAATCATAATAATACAGGCCATACCGCTCATATTCGGCGGCTTTTCAAACCTGGCAAGGTGGGCGCTTGCCCCCGCAAAGGGCAGGGCTCGCTTTTCGGTGGTGCTTATGGAGTGGTACGAACAGGTGCAGAAGGGTGTTTCGGCACTGCCCTCCACAAGCAAAATTTCACCAAAGTATCTCGAAGATATAAACAGGTGCATCGACGGCTACTTAATCCCCGACCTCGGCAAAAATTACATAACCTCGGTTACGGCGCAGGATATCTACCGCGAGGCCGAGGCCGTTCCCGAAGATTTGAAGGACATTGCCGAGGGTATCTTCAAGCGCGTGTTCGACTATGCCGAGGAGTGCGGCTACGTAAACCACAACCCCACCAAGGCTATGGACTTGGAGGACGCCCTCGAAGAAAAGAAGAAGCCACGCAGAACATTGAAATCCCGCCTTATGAACCTCGGCAAAAAGCTGGGTAAGTCGATAGTAAAATCCTATCTCGACGGCGACGAAAACTGAATAAATTATTAAGAATAAGCCGAAACGGGCGGATATTCCGCCCGTTTCGGCTTAAATAAACGCATAATATAAGTTATTTACGGTATAAGATAAACTGTTTGCTTGTTATTTTTGATTTATAAAGGTAACTTCCGAAATATCTGTTTTGTCCAGCGTAACCACGAAGCACCTCATAAAAGGCATTGTGGCGTCGTCGGCTGCGCTGTATTCAAGACTGCAACAAATTTCAAGCCCGTCGCCTGTTTTTTCTATGTCGGAAAGTTTATAATCCCTTGTGCCGTACACGTCTGCAAAAATATACAGAATCGCCATTTTGTCGGTCAAATCTATCGAAAATTTGTCCTCGTCAAATATATCGTCGAACTGACTTTTCTCTGTGATTATAAAAGTTCTGCTTTCGGGCGAACTCTCGTCAAAAATATAGCGTTCGTCGGCGGAATCAACGCCTTCTTCATAGTCGGGATTAGGGTAAAATGCTCCCGATACCCTGTTCTGTTCAAGAAAATTCGGGTTAATAATATCGTCGGCATTGCTGATTAGCGTTGCATTATATTTACTGCCGCACCCCGCAGCAAAGGCGGCAAGAGCGGCCAGCGCAAACATTAAAACGGCTATTGCTTTTTTCATTCAACGTTTCCTTTTAAAATTTTCTGTCTGGTATAATCAGTATAGCACATATTCCAAAGTTGTCAATAACGGACTCAGAATCTTAACACCTGTTTAAGATTAAAAATTAAATTGCACCGCACATATGCCGCAACCAACGCGCATTTTTTACAAAAAAATATAAAAGCGGCGGGCGTGCAATTTTCGCACG
>URMT01000131.1 GCA_900549005.1 uncultured Eubacteriales bacterium
CCGAGCGGTGACCGAGCGCGGCGGCTACTTCACCGCACGCCGCGCGAGAAGGCCCTTCAATCTCACGAAAAATTTAGCTCTCGGCCAGAGCTAAATTTTTGTGACCCCTTTTACATCTTTTCGGGTACGCCTATGCCGAGCAGGCCGAGCGCGTTTTTGAGCGCGGTGAGCGCCGCCGCCGTGAGCGCAAGGCGGAAGTCCTTTTTGTCGCCTTCGGCGGTGAGAATTTTGCAGTCGAAGTAGAATTTATTGAACTTCTGCGCGAGGTCTACGGCGAAGCGGGCGACTATGCTGGGCTCGTACTTTTCTGCCGCGTCCTTCACGGCCTGGGGGAAGGCGGAAATTGCCTTTACCACCTCCGCCTCCTGCGGCAGAAGTTCGGCCACTTTGTATTCCGCGGGCACGCCTCCCTTTTCGATGACCGAGTTTGCGCGCGCGCAGGTATACTGAACGTATACGCTCGTTTCACCCTCGAAACTTAAAACCTTGTCGTAGGAGAATACTATGTCCTTAATCTTGCTGTTGTAGAGCGCGCCGAAGATTACGGCACCTACGCCTACCTTTTCCGCAACGTCCTCTTTATTTTCGAGGTCGGGATTCTTTTCTGATATTATTCCGTACGCCTTTTCCACGCAGCGGGATATTACGTCTTCCAGCCACACAACCTTGCCCTTGCGGGTGGACATTGCACCATCTTCAAGCGAAACCATTCCGTAGGCCACGTGTACGAGGTCTTTTGCCCACTCCCTGCCCATAAGTTCGAGCACTTTGAACACCTGCTTGAAGTGCAGGTTCTGCTGGTAGGCAACCACATAGAGGCACTTATAGAAATCATAAGTATTTTTGCGGTAGATTGCCGCGGCGAGGTCGCGGGTGGCGTAAAGCGAGGCGCCGTCTGAACGCAGTATGAGGCAGGGCGGCATACCGTACTGTTCAAGGTCGACTATCTGCGCGCCCTCGCTCTCTTTCAGAAGCCCCTTTTCGCGCAGTTCGTCGATTACGGGCTCCATTTTATCGGTATAAAAACGCTCGCCCGCGTAACTGTCGAACTTTACGTTGAGCTTTTCGTATATGGTTTTGACGTATTTGAGCGTGAGGTCTTTGAACCAGTCAAACAGTTCGTTGGCCTCCTTGTCGCCGCTCTCGATGAGACGGAAGTATTCGCGCGCCTCGCGCTCCATCTCTTCGTCGGCCTCGGAATTGAAGCGCACGTACAAATCGTTTATGGCGTGTATGCCGCCCTTTTCCACCTCGTCTTTGTTGCTCCAGTGCTTGTAGGCGCAAATCAGCTTGCCGAACTGCGTGCCGTAGTCGCCGAGATGGTTTATGCCCACCGCCTTGTAGCCCAGAAAATTAAATATTTTATACAGCGCGCTGCCGATTGCCGTGGTTGAAAGGTGTCCTATGTGGAAGGGCTTGGCGATGTTCACCGAGGAATAGTCTATGCAGACGGTCTTTCCGTTTCCTTCGTTTGAAGAGCCGTAGAGGGCGCCTTTTTTGAGCACCTCGTCTATCGTCTCGCGGGCGAGGGCAGCCTTGTTTACCGTAAAGTTGACGTAACCGTTTACCGCCTCTGCCCTCTCTATCACGTCGTCGGCGGGATACTCCGCGGCTATGGCCTGCGCGATGAGCGCGGGGCTTTTGCGCATTACCTTTGCGAACCTGAAACAGGGCAGGGCGTAGTCGCCCATTTCGGTGTTGGGGGGCAGGGCGATTGAAGAATAAATCTCGTCTTCGCTCAATCCCTCCGCCTTTATTTTGCTTGCGATATACTTTTTATAGTCCATAATTTACTCTCTTGAATTTTTCTGCAATAATTTTATCATACAGTCAAATTTTTAGCAAGTTAAGCGGTAAAGCGTTTTGATTATTTTTGAAAATAAGGTATAATTGCATTTGTAAAAATATTATAGAATACTGCCGCGGCGCGCCGTAAAGGCGCGCCGCGGCAAAAGAGGAATATATTATGAAATTAGGCGTAGTAGGTCTGCCCAACGTGGGCAAGTCCACACTGTTCAACGCTATAACGCACGCGGGCGCAGAGGCCGCAAACTACCCCTTCTGCACCATCGAGCCCAACGTGGGCGTGGTTGCCGTGCCCGACGAGAGGCTGGATAAGCTCGCCGCGCTCTATAACAGCAAAAAAGTTACTCCCGCCGTTGTGGAGTTCGTTGACATTGCGGGGCTTGTTAAGGGCGCTTCGCAGGGCGAAGGTCTGGGCAACAAATTTTTGTCGCACATACGCGAATGTGACGCCATAGTGCACGTTGTGAGGTGCTTTGAAGACCCCAACGTTACGCACGTGAACAACAAAATCGACCCCATTGCCGATATAAAGACCATTACGCTCGAACTCATTCTCGCCGACATAGAGGCCGTTATGAAGCGCGAGGACAGAATACGCAACAGCGCAAAGGGCGGAAACAAAGAGGCCGCGGCGGAGTTCGCGCTTTTGGAGAGGCTGAACAAGTTTTTGAGCGAAGAAAAGCCCGCGAGGCTGTTTGAGTGCGCCGACGAAGAAAAGCCGTTTATGGACAACCTGTTCCTGCTCACGGCAAAGCCCGTAATTTACGCCGCAAACATTTCGGAAATGGATATGGGCAAGCCCGAGGACGAAATTCCCAACCTCGTTAAGGTAAAGGAATACGCAAAGGCCGAGGGCAGCGAAGTGCTTGTGATATGCGCCAAGACCGAGGAAGAGCTTTCGCAGATGGAGCCCGAAGAGAGCGCAATGTTTTTGGAGGAGCTCGGGCTTAAAGAGAGCGGGCTCAACAGGCTTATAAAGAAGAGTTACGAACTTTTAGGCCTCATCTCCTACCTCACCGCGGGCGAAAAGGAAACGCGCGCCTGGACGATTGTAAAGGGCACCAAGGCGCCCCAGGCGGCGGGCAAAATTCACAGCGACTTCGAGCGCGGCTTTATACGCGCCGAGGTTGTGGACTACGAAACGCTTTTGGAGTGCGGCGGCTATAACGGCGCGCGCGAAAAGGGCAAAGTCCGCTCCGAAGGCAAGGACTACGTTATAAAGGACGGCGACGTGGTGCTGTTCAGATTCAACGTATAACGCAATAATTGAATTACACTTTGATATAAGGAAGCCGCCCGCGCAAAAATTTGCGCGGGCGGCTTTAATTTAAGTCATTTTTTTCTTACAGAGATTTCTCGACTGCGCTCCATTTTATTCTGCTCCGCTCGAAATGACAGAGGAAAGTCTCAACAGGGA
>URMT01000132.1 GCA_900549005.1 uncultured Eubacteriales bacterium
GGTGGGAGGCACGACTCCGTGCGTCATGGCGAAGATGCAGGCCAGCGCCTCAACGGCTCCGGCAGCACCCAGCAGGTGACCCGTCATGGACTTCGTCGACGAGATGTTGACGTTGTAAACGTGGTCGCCCAGAACCTCCGCTACGGCCTTCAGTTCGGGAAGATCGCCGGCAGGGGTCGATGTGCCGTGAACATTCACATAGTCGATATCCTCGGGGCGGATGCCGAGCGTAACCTGCTTGCCCGTGCCGATATACTCTTCAACGTTCTTCCAGCGGGCGAGAATGTTTTCGGGCACCTTCAACTTTTTATCGTCGAACACGCAGTATACTCCGTCCTCTCCGCGTTCAACCGTTGCGCGGCCGATGAAGTTCATCGTGGGGCTGCCCACGAAGAAACCGACGTAGGCGTTTGCGGGGTAGTCGTAGAGGTTGCGGGGGGTATCTACCTGCTGAACGAAGCCCTCTTTAAGAACGACTATTCTCGTGGCCATACTCATCGCCTCGGAGATGTTCTTGGTGGCGTACACGAAAGTGCCCTTTACGCGCGCCTGCAAATTGATGAGTACATTGCGCATCTCGTCGCGCAGTTTGCCGTCGAGGCCCGCGAGAGGGTCGTCGAGAAGGTATATTTTAGGCTCCCTGACTATCGCCCTGCCGTACGTTGCCAGAAGGCGCTGCGAAGAAGTGAGCGCCTTGGGCTTGCGGTAGAGCACGTCGGTGAGGCCGAGGATTTCTGCCGCGACCTTCACCCTCTGCTGAACGACAGCCTGGGGCACGTTGCGCATTTTGAGACCGAAAGCGATGTTGTCTGCCACGGAGAGCGAGGGATAGAGCGTGTTCGAACCGAACACCATCGCCACATCGCGCTCTTTGGGTTCAAGCTCGTTCGAGAGCTTGTCGCCGATATAAATGTCGCCCGCGGTGGCCTCTTCAAGGCCGGCTATTATGCGCAGAAGCGTGGACTTGCCGCAGGAGGCGCCGCCCACCACCGCTATAAATTCGCTGTCGGACGAAGAGAAGCTGACGTTGAAAAGCGCCATTTTGCCCGAAGGATATATTTTACTTACGCCTGCAAGTTTTAAATTTGCCATATGCTTAGTTACCTGTACCGCGCGCGGCGCGTGCGGCAACAACCTTATTTTTGTTGGATTTACTACAATATAATAACATAAAGCGGCCGTCTTTTCAATTAAAACGCGGCTGTTTTTTTGCCCGACGGCAAAAAAACAGCCGCGAGCCTTATTTTATTGTAATTTTTGAGAAGGCGCGGTATAATGGTTGTATGAACAGACCCGATTACGACAAAATTATGCAGAGCGAGGCGGCGCGGCTTACCGAAAAATGCGGCAGAAAGCCCAGACTTTTGCTGCACAGTTGCTGTGCGCCCTGCTCTTCCGCCTGCCTTGAAAGGCTGAAAGACTGCTTTGAAATAACCGTATTTTACTACAACCCCAACATCGGCGGCGAAGAGTACTTAAAGCGCAAGGCCGAACAGCTTCGCCTTCTGAAAGAGACGAGCTGGGCAGATATTTTAGACTGCGACCACGAGGCGGAAAAATTTGCAAAGGCGTGCGCGGGGCTGGAAGACGCGCCCGAGGGCGGGGCGAGGTGCATAAAGTGCTTTGAGCTGCGCATAGGCCGCACCGCCGAAGAGGCCGAAAAGGGCGGCTTTGACTGCTTTACCACCACCCTTACCGTAAGCCCGCTTAAAAACGCTTCGGCAATCAATTTAATAGGCGAAAGGGCGGCCGCGGGCAAAAATGCCGTGTGGCTGCACTCCGACTTCAAAAAGCGGGGCGGATATTTAAGAAGCTGCGAACTTGCGCGCGAACACGGCCTCTACCGTCAGGACTACTGCGGATGCGAATTTTCTAAAAGAGAGCGCGACAGGCGAAAGGCCGGGGCCGAAACAAGGCAAGATTGCAGCAAGTAAAAATTTACAGTTGAAATTATCGGCGCGGTGTGGTATATTAAATACAGCAACATATTGTATGCACCGCCAATAAGGACTATAAAAGCGCCGCGACACGCGCGCGCAGGCAGATTAAGACGGCAAAAGCCGCAAAACTTATGAGGGAAAAAAATTTATGGATATAAACCGCTATTCACCTTCGTACATACTTGATAAAAAGCATCTTATAGGGCTTTCTGACTACTCCACGGAAGAAATTTTTGAGCTTTTGTATGCCACAAAGGCATTGAAGCGCAAGTTTGAAGCCCACGAAGAGACAAACATTCTGCGCGGCACCACCGTGGCGCTGTTGTTTGCCGATACCTCGCTCAGAACGCGATCGGCGATAGAGATTGGCACGCACCAGCTTGGCGGAAGCTGCGTTGACCTGCCTTACAGCGACAAGGATATGCACGCGGGCGAAAACGTGAAAGATTTGGTCAACGTAATTTCGCGCTACGGCGTGAGCGCGCTGGTGACGCGCGGCATAAACAAAAAACTTTTGAAAGAGTTCCCCGCCATATCCTCTATGCCTATCATCAACTCGCACAACGACGACTGCGTGCCCATACAGGCGCTTTCTGACCTGTTTACCATATGGGAAAAGAAGGGCGAGCTTGCGGGCGTAAAACTTGCAGTTGTGGGCAGGGCGACGAGTATGACCTCTTCGTTCGTAATAGGCGCGGTAAAGTGCGGAATGGACGTTTCGCTGGCGTGCCCCGCAAGGTACGGCTTGAAGCGCGAAAATATGGAGGCCGCCGAACAGCTGGGCAAAATTTATACGACCGACAACCCCATCGAGGCCGTGCGCGACGCCGACGTGGTATACACCAACGCCTACCGCTACCACACGGTGATATCTGACGAAGAGAAGGAAATTTTTGCGCCTTACAGGGTGGACGCGGGGCTGATGTCTTACGCCAAGCACAATTCGGTATTTATGCACCCGCTGCCCGCAACGCGCGGCCAGGAAGTGACCGCCGACGTGATAGACGGAAAGCACAGCATAGTTTACGACCAGGGCGAAAACAGGTTGCACACCGTAAAGGCGATATTCACACTGCTTGCAAAATAAAATAGTTGCGGCATATGTGCGGGGCAATTGAAATTGATTGCGCCATATTGCCGCACGTATTTAAAATTGAACAGTTGCGGTATATATGCCGCCCTATCAGTTCAGTTGTTGAATTTCAAAGAGGCGGAGCGACCCAACATAAAGGGCAGCAGTTACTACGGTATCCTGTATCAAGACTCT
>URMT01000133.1 GCA_900549005.1 uncultured Eubacteriales bacterium
AGGAACGGCAAAATTTTTTGCACTTCTATTGCTTCTTTATCACACATAAGCAAAGGGTCAGGGTGAATAACACTCCGGAGCCGCTGCCCGAAAGAATTTCAAGTAGGGTAAGCCGTAAAGCCCGCGTCAAGGGCAGAGATTTGTTTGAATCTTGCAGAGCGACCGCATAAGTTGCGGTAATTTAGGTGGCACCACGGACATTTTTTAAGCTGTTCGTCCTAAAAACATCAAGTTTTAGGCGGGCGGCTTTTTTGTTTGCCCGCAAAGAGGTGAAAAAGATGCAAAGTATTTACCGCACCATTACGGCAGACAAACTTACAGAAAGTTTAATCGGCGCGCACGTCACTATGTGTGGCTGGGTAGAAAACATCCGCGACCACGGCGGCGTGTCGTTCATCGACCTGCGCGACTTTTACGGCGTCGTTCAGGTGGTAATGCGCGAAAAGTCGCTGCTTGACGGAATAGGCAGGGAAGACTGCATTTCTGTTTCGGGTCCGATAGAGGCGCGCGACGAAGAAACTTACAACCCCAAAATTCCAACGGGCACGATAGAGCTTGGCTGCAAGTCCGTGCGCATTCTGGGCAAGGTAAAAAGGCCGCTTCCCTTCGAGGTTTTAACTTCAAAGGAAACGCGCGAAGATATCCGCCTCAAATACCGTTTTCTGGATATGCGCAACAGAAAGGTCAAAGAAAACATTGTTTTCCGCGCAAAGGTGATATCGTTTTTGCGCAGTCAGATGGAGCAAATGGGTTTTCTGGAAGTGCAGACGCCCATACTGTGCGCGTCCTCGCCCGAGGGCGCAAGGGACTATATCGTCCCCTCGCGCAGGTACAAGGGCAAGTTCTATGCCCTGCCCCAGGCGCCCCAGCAATACAAGCAGCTGCTTATGGTGGGCGGCATAGACAGGGATTTTCAGATAGCGCCCTGCTTCCGCGACGAAGACGCCCGCGCCGACCGTTCCCCGGGCGAGTTCTATCAGCTCGACTTCGAAATGGCGTTTGCCACGCAGGAGGACGTTTTTTCGGTAGGCGAAAAGGTGCTTTACGAAACCTTCAAAAAATTTGCGCCGCAGGCGAAAATTACTTCTCTGCCCTTCCCCGTTATACCGTATGCGCAGGCTATGCTCGAATTTGGTACCGATAAACCCGATTTAAGGAACCCTCTGCGCATAATCGACCTCACCGAATTCTTTTCGCGCTGCACTTTCAAGCCGTTCATCGGCTCAACCGTACGCGCAATAAAGGTTCACGCCGAAATGAGCAAGGGCTTCCACGAAAAACTCTTGGAATACGCCCTGTCGATAGGTATGGGCGGGCTCGGCTACCTCGAAGTGGGGGAAGACCTCTCGTTCAAAGGGCCGATAGATAAGTTCATTCCGCAGGAGCTCAAAGGCGAACTCATAAAACTTGCCTCGCTTAAAAGCGGCGATACCATATTTTTTATAGCCGACAGCCCTTCGCGCGCTCCACGCCTTGCGGGTCTGATACGCACCGAATTAGGAAAAAGACTGTCGCTCACCGAAGAGGACGCCTTCCGCTTCTGCTTTGTAAACGATTTCCCTATGTACGAACAGGACGAAGAGACGGGCAAGATTGTGTTCACGCACAACCCCTTCTCGATGCCGCAGGGCGGGCTTCAAGCGCTTGAAGAAAAGAACCCGCTCGAAGTGCTTGCATACCAGTACGACATAGTATGCAACGGGGTAGAGCTTTCGTCGGGTGCGGTGCGCAACCACGATTTGGATATTATGGTAAAGGCCTTCGCCATCGCGGGCTATACCGAAGAGGAGCTCAAAACAAAGTTCGGCGCGCTGTATACGGCATTTCAGTTCGGCGCGCCCCCTCACGCGGGTATGGCACCGGGGATAGAGCGAATGTTGATGCTCCTTTGCGGGGAAGAGAGCATCCGCGAGGTAGTGGCGTTCCCTATGTCATCGTCGGGGCAAGACCTTCTGTGCGGCGCCCCGTGCGAGGTAACCGAAGCTCAGCTCCGCGAAACTCACATAAAAATAAGAAATTGAGTAAGATTGTATCTTGCACCATTTATCGGTAAAAAATAGTGCGGGCGCAAAAAAGTACTTTACAACCGCGCCCGCACGGGCGTAAAATTAAAGTGCGTCATAAATAAAAAATATGGCGTAATAAATATAAAAATTTTAAAAAGAGCGGCACATATATGGCAATTACTTCAAAAGAACTGCAAACTCTCGCCCGCCTCGCGAAGCTGGAATTTTCGGAAGAAGAGCTCGAAAAGTTCAGGGGCGGCTTCGAAGAGATGATATCCTTCTGCGACGGCATAAACTCTGAAATCGAGGGCGATACATCCAGCATACGCGAGGTGGACTCTCGCGAAATCGAATGGGAGGACCTTCGCGAAGATTGCGTGGAAGAGAGCCTTCCCAACGAAAAAATTCTGTCTAACGTGCAGGGCGAGCGCGGCTATTTTGCCGTAAAGAGGGTGGTAAAATGAGCGGCAGAATAATGCGCCTTTCGGCGATGCTTCAAAGCGGCGAAATCTCTTCGCGAGAGCTGACTCAATCGTATATATCCCGCATCGAACGGCTCAATCCAATGGTAAACGCCGTTGTGCATACAACCTTTGACGAGGCGCTCAAAAACGCCGACTATGCCGACAGGCTGATAAGGGAGGGCAGGGCGACCTTGCTCACGGGCATACCTATGCTCTTAAAGGACAACATCTGCACCGACGGCCTGCCCACAACCTGCTGTTCAAAGATATTGCAGGGCTTCAAGCCCTATTACGACGCCACCGTGTGGCAAAAACTGCGCGCGCAGGGCGCGGTGCTGCTCGGCAAGGCCAATATGGACGAATTCGCTATGGGCTCTGCTTCCGAAACCTCGGTATACGGCGCACCCAAAAACCCCGTCGATATAACGCGCGTTGCGGGCGGCTCTTCGGGCGGCTCTGCGGCGGCGGTTATGGCAGATATGGCGGTATACGCCCTCGGTTCCGATACGGGCGGTTCAATACGCCAACCCGCCTCGTTCTGCGGGGTTACTGGGCTTAAACCCACATACGGCGCCGTGTCGCGCTACGGCCTCATAGCTTACGGCTCCGCCC
>URMT01000134.1 GCA_900549005.1 uncultured Eubacteriales bacterium
CGGCGGCGGACAGTTTTGTCCGCCGCCGCTCCTTTTTTACGCTTTTTAAATGTAAAGCCATCTGTTTTACGCTCTTTTTTTTACCCTGAACGGCGTTATGCGCCCCGTTGCCGTTGACATTTGCCAAAAAAACCCATATAATATAGTTGCGTGCGCAACTATTTTGCGCCGCAGCGGAAAGACCGTAAACAGGGGCGGCGTACTGCCGCGCCGAAGGGAAAAGAGTATGGCAAAATTTATGAAGAACATAAACCTCATATCGCGTAGCGCCGAGCTGTTCCGCGAAGAAAAGCTCGGCCCGTACGGCATACGCGGGTGCCAGTCGAAGTATCTGCTGGCGATAGCCGGTTCCCCCGGAATTTCGCAGGAAGAGCTGGCGCGCAGGCTGTTTGTGAACAAGAGCAACGTCGCCCGCCAGATAAGCCTGTTGGAGGAAGGGGGATTTGTGCGCAGGGAAGACAACGACAAAGACCGCCGCGCCGTGCTTCTTTACCCCACGGATAAACTGCTTGATGTAATGCCCCGGGTCCGTATGGTGCTGGCTGAATGGCGCGCGCTGGTGACCGAGGGGTTTACCGAAGAAGAGAAGGCCGAATTGCAGCGTCTGAGCGAAAAGATGGTGGCAAACGCTCGTGCATATATCGGGCGCGGGGAAACCCGCGGATAAAGGCGGCTTTCATTCTGCCGCTGAGGCGGCAGCGGGGAACGGATATGAAAAAGACGATGATATATATTAAGCCCTATGCGGGCAAAACCGCTCTGGGACTGCTTACAAAATTTACGGGAAGCGTGGCAGAGCTCGTTCTGCCCTTTCTTCTCTCGCACATAATCGACGATTTGATTCCGCTCAAAGACGCGGGGCAAATCTATCTTATGGGCGGGCTTATGCTGCTGTTCGCGCTCGTCGCGCTCTTCGGCAACATATTTGCAAACAGGCTTTCGGCGCAGGTTGCGGGCGCAATGACGCACGATATCCGCTACGACCTGTTCAGAAAGACCAGCTATTTGAAGTGCAGCCAGGTCGACGGCGTCACCGTGCCCTCGCTCATATCCCGCCTTACGTCCGATACGTACTACGTAAACCAGATGGTGGCGCGCACGATGCGCCTGGGTGTGCGCGCGCCCATACTCCTTCTGGGCGGGCTTATATTCTGCTTTCTTCTCGATGCAAGGCTGGCGCTCGTACTGCTTGCCACCGTGCCGTTCGTGGGCGCGGCAATCTGGTTTATAACCCGCAAAAGCGTGCCTATGTATATGCGCGTGCAGCGCAAGGGCGACAATATGGTGCGCTCCGTGCAGGAAAATATAAGCGGCATAAGGGTGATAAAGGCGCTTTCAAAAACGGAGTACGAAAACAAAAAGTTCGAAGGTGTTGCGGGCGAGCTTGCCTCGGCAGAATTCGGCGCCCAGCGCACTATGTCGCTCACCAACCCGCTCACAACCTTAATTTTAAACATCGGCCTCGTGTGCGTAATAGTGGCGGGCGCCTTCCTTTCGGGCAGGCCGGGCGATATGACGGGCTTTCTTACCTACTTCACCATAGTGCTCAACGCAATGCTCGGCATATCCAAGATATTCGTAGTGCTTTCGCGCGGGGTGGCCTCCTCGGAAAGGATTGAAAAGGTACTCGAACTCGACGAGAGGGAGAGCGTGGAAGAGCGCCCTGCGGGCGACGAAAGGTACGCCGTGCAGTTCAGGGAAGTCAGCTTTTCTTATAACGGAAAGGAGGATAACCTTTCCGATATTTCGTTTGCTCTCGGCCGCGGGCAGTCGCTGGGCATAATAGGCGCGACGGGCAGCGGCAAGTCCACCATAATCAACCTTTTAATGCGCTTTTACGACGCGGGAAGCGGCGCCGTGTACGTCGACGGGCGCGACGTGCGCTCGGTGCCCGCAAGCGAGCTGCGCGCAAAGTTCGGCGCGGTATTCCAGAACGACTTTCTTATGGCGGCGTCCGTGCACGAGAACATAGATTACGGCAGAAACCTGCCCGAAGAACAGATACTGCGCGCGGCGGAGTGCGCCCAGGCAAAGGAGTTTATCGACGGGCTGGAAGGCGGGCTGGACTACGACCTCGCCCAGAAGGCGGGCAACCTTTCTGGCGGACAGAAACAGCGCCTTTTAATTGCTCGCGCGCTTGCGGGCAATCCGGAAATTATCGTGCTCGACGACAGTTCCTCCGCGCTCGATTACGCCACCGACGCCAAGCTGAGAAGGGCATTGGTGCGGGAATATGCCTCATCTACCAAGGTAATCGTCGCGCAGAGGGTGAGCTCGGTGAAGAGCTGTGACCTTATAATAGTTATGGACGACGGCAGGATATCGGGTATGGGCACGCACGAACAGCTTATGCAAAACTGCGCCGAATACCGTGCCATTGCAAACACGCAGATGGGGGTGGCGGTATGAGGGGCGACATAATTCACGTAAGCGACACCCGCCGCCTGCAAAGGCGCAGGGTAAACGTGCGCTACATACTCAAAAACCTGGGCAGATATATAAGACCGTATGCCCTTTTGTTCGTGCTCATCTTTTTCGCCTCGCTTGCGGGCACGGCGTGCTCGCTTCTCGGGCCGCAGGTGTGCGGAATGGCGATAGACGAAATTAAATTGGACGGCACCACCGACTTTGCAAAGATTTGGACTTATGCCGCCGTGCTCGTCGCGGTATATATCGCGTCGGGACTGCTCACCTACCTTTCTTCGATTGGAATGAGCTACCTTTCGCGCTGCGTGGTAAAGCGCATCCGCACCGATATATTCGCGCGGCTGACATCCCTGCCCGTATCCTACTTCGATACCCGCCAGGCGGGCGACATAATATCCGTGCTTTCGTACGATTTGGATACGCTGGGCGAATCGCTCGCCAACGACACTATGATGGTGCTAACAAGCGTGGTCACAATCGTCGGCTCGCTCGTGATGATGCTGATAAGCGCGCCCATACTCGTGGTGGTGTTCGTGGTAACAATTCCGCTCACCTCGCTGTTCACGTGGTGGCTCACGCACAAGGTCCAGCCGCT
>URMT01000135.1 GCA_900549005.1 uncultured Eubacteriales bacterium
GTTTCACCATGTTGGTCAGGCTGGTCTCAAACTCCTGACCTCAGGTGGCCCGCCATACCTATGGCGAGCCCCATAATAAATTCTTTCACAACCGCTCCTTCGGCGCAGGTTGCGCCGCACTTTAAGGGAATTGCGCCGCATATATGCCCCGTTCACGGCGTTTTTTCTGCCGCTTAACGGGTATTTCGGCGCCGCCCTTTAAATGCAGTATGCGGAGCTTTTGCTTTTGTTATGACTGTAAATTTTTTACTCGCAGCCTTAAAAGGGCGTTTTCGTCGGTCAGGCGCTTTATCGTCGCCTGCAAACGCTCGTTTTCGCTCTTCAAAGAGGAGGCCAGCCTGTCGTACAGCCCGTCTATCTCCTTTTCGATGCGCTTTTGCGCGGCGCCCTTCTCTTCGGGAATGCCGCACTCGCGCATCAGCTGCCTTATGCGCTCGGGCTGTTTTGTGAGCACGTTGCGATACTTGTTCTGATAGCGGAGCATCAGTTTATCGTCGCCGCCCGCAAGGTTTAAAACGGCGCGGCGCACGGATATGCCCTTGCTCTTTTCGGTAAGTATGCTCCGCAGCACCCTGTCGGTCTCCTCCTCGGAAAAGGCGCGTATGGGTTCGGCTTTGAGGTCGGTTCCGCGCAGAAGTTTTTTTACCTCCTTGTTGCCCGTGCTGCGCAGAAGCGCGTAGTAGTAATTTCTTACGCTGCCCTTTGCCCTGCCCGACTTTGCCGCATAGCCTTCGAACAGCGACGACAGCGTTCTGCCCGCGCGCCTGCCGGCATACATATATTGTACGAAAGAGCGCGCTTCTTCTTCGGTATAGCCGTTGATTTTGTTCATAAATATTCCTCCTGCGCCGCCGTGCGGCACACTGTTTATATTGACATAAAAAGCGCGTTTAATACAGTAAAATAAATAAGCCGCTAAATTATTTTTACTATAATAAAATTTGCCGCGAAATACGGCGGCTGTGAGGGGATATATGCGCGTGTATTTCTTTTCGGAAGAGCCCGCCGCGCTTAAATTGGACGGGCAATATATGGGAACTATCGACCTTTTCTGCCGCTATGCCGAAACAGAGGGCGGGGCTTTTGCCGAAATTGCGCCGCACTCTAACGGCCAGCCGCTCAACTTCCTTTTAGACGATGAATTTTTTGAAAAAACGCATCCGTTTGCCGAAGTGTGCCGCGCAGGCGACGAGGCGTTTATATACATTAAGGAATACTGCGAAAAATACGCGGGCGTGGAGATTATCGCGCAGAAGCAGGCGGCGGGAATGCTTGTGACCGTGTACCGGATGGGCGGGATATATGCCGCGGCGGAGTGCGAAAACAGCGGCATATTCCGCCTTCCGCGCACATTCGACGGGGCGGAGATTGAAGAAATTTCCGTCGGGGGAAAAACTTTCGCCGCGGTACGCGGCAGACGGGCGCTGGCGCTGCTTTTTGAAGGCAGGCTCTGCTTTTTCGGCGCGTGCGACGATTTTGAAACGGAGTGCGGGCTGAAAGTAAAAAGAAAGCTGTTTTCCTGTACCCGCACCGAGGAAGAGAGCGAATACCTTTTTGAAGGCGGCAAATTCGTACTGAAAAACCGCACTTTGGCGCAGGGCAAAGAAATAGGCGGCAGTCTTTTGCCGTTCGCCTTTTTCGAGGCGGCGCGCTGCGGCGGCTGCGCGGAGTACCTGTGCGACGAACTTAAAGGCAGGGCGGCGCTTTTGAAAGAGTACCTGGGCGACTTTGTGGCCGTAGTCCCGCCCACGGAATTTGCCGCGAAAAAGCACGGCAGCGACTGCGCGGGGCTGGTTTACAGAAAATGCGAAGGCGTATACTTTATAAAATATTTCCGTGCAGAGATTGACGGCGGAAAGGTTGTAAACGTATACGAACTTTAAAAAAACCGCAAAAAAGGCGCGGCTTTGCATACGCCGCGCCTTTTTGCTTAATGCAGGAACAAAAAAGCCGCCCGCAACTTTAATAGTTGCGGGCGGCGCATTATTTCTTTTTTGAACGCGCATTTATCCCTTGAACAATCAATAGCGCGTGATTCTTACCGACTTGATGATTATGGGTTCAACGGTCGCGGTGAACTCGTCCTGGGTGGCCTGCTGGGCAACCTGCTCCAACCTGTCCACCTCCACGCCTACCGTGGTGGTGAAGCTGTCTTCGTCGCCGTTGTAGTTGTCGTCTATATAGTCGGCTATGGCGTCGAGAAGGTCGTTGAGAGTATTTTCGTCGTCATCGCCCGAAAGATACCCGAACGTTGCATAGTCGGTCGCCGCAAGCGAAGAAGAACTGGCCACCTGAATTGCAAACAGGCTGGTGGCGCTGTTGTACTGGTAGTTGCGGGTAAGAATTTCGCCGCTTCCGCTGCGAACGTACACCTGCACCTCGTTCGACGTGTCGTTGCCGTCGTTGTCGGTTATAACCTTTTCGTTATAATACATTTTCAGCGAGCCTAATTCTGCGCTGCGCTGGCCGTTTTCGATGGTGTGGCCGTTGGATTCAAACTCGCCGTAGAGCGTGCTGAGAGCGTGGCTTTCGTCGGGCAGAATTTCGCCGTCGTCATCGATTGAGAAATACTCCTCGTCATATACCGAAGCGGTGAGCCTGTCTTGATTAAAGAGGTCAAGATAGTTGTCTTCGAGATAGTTCGCCTCGTCGTTGAAGTAGTCGTCCATCGCGTTGTTTTCGTAGGCGTCGGCATAGGCCTCCTCGTTGTAGGCGTACCCGCCCGCATACCAATCGTTGGACGCGTAGTCGTGGATTACCGTATCGTTATAAAAGCCCGCTTCCGCAAGCTCTATGAAATGGCGCACCGTCTGGGGGTACATATTCCTGTAAAGGGTGTACTCCATAGTATATTCGACGCCGTTGAATTCCACCGTGATTTCCGCGCGGGGATGACTCGTTTCTATTGTGCAGCCTGCAAGCGCCGCAGACCCCGCTGCCCTCGTCCTCTGCCTCCAGCACCATTTCATAGGCGCTGTCCGGCACGGCGGCATGAATTTTTACCGCCTCGG
>URMT01000136.1 GCA_900549005.1 uncultured Eubacteriales bacterium
ATTTTTTTGTATTGATTGTATAATAGCACGCGCGGGAAGCATCTTCAAGCTTCCATTTCATTTTGTTTTCCGGGGCTTTGCACGCGGTCCGGTCATGCCGGGCAATCCTATTGCGCACAGGCATTTTGCGGCCTGCGCGCCGGGGGGCGCGGGCTTTTTTGACGCAGCGGCTGGCGCAACGCTTCGAGCGCGGTGCGCGGATATTCGGGCAGTTCGTCTAAAAACAGCACGCCGCAGTGCGCCTTTGATATTTCGCCCGGCCGCACGCGGGAAGCTCCGCCGCCGCACAGCGAAACGGTTGTGGCCGTGTGATGTGGCGTGCGGAAGGGGCGCAGGGTTACTATCCCCTCTTCCGAAAGTTCGCCCGCAACCGAGTGAATTTTGGTGACTTCCAAAGCCTCGTCAAACGTCATATCGGGCATTATGGTGGGCAGACAGCGCGCAAGCATCGTCTTGCCCGTGCCGGGAGGGCCTACCAGAAGTATGTTATGGCCGCCCGCGGCGGCAATTTCAAGCGCGCGCTTTGCCACGCGCTGGCCCTTTACCAGAGAGAGGTCGCAGTCGTACTTACTTTCGCCGCGCACAGAATCGTAGCTGCGGTGCGCAACGGGCGCAAACTGCGCCGTACCCGTAAGCAGGGCAACGACCTCGCCCAGCGATTTGAGGGCGTACACCTCGGCGCCCGCTATAAAACTCGCCTCGCCCGCGTTTGCGGCAGGCACGATAAAGCGGGTGAAGCCCTTTGACTTTGCCGAAATGAGCATAGGGAGCATACCCGTCACCGCACGCAGGGTGCCGTCTAAGGCAAGTTCGCCCAAAAAGACGGTGCCCTCGGTATCGCAGGGGAGCTGGTCGCTCGCCTTCAAAATACTGACGGCGATGGGCAGGTCGTAGTGCGAGCCCTCCTTTCTTATGTCGGCGGGGGCAAGGTTTACCGTAATTCTGCTCACGGGAAAGCGGAGCGCGCTGTTTTTTACCGCCGAGCGGACGCGCTCTTTGCTCTCTTTGACGGCGGCGTCGGGCAGGCCGACGAGCTCGTAAGAGACCATTCCCTTGTTTATATCGGTTTCCACCTCAACAGGCACGCCTTCCAGCCCGCTCAAAGCAAAACTTATTACCTTAGAAAACATTTTTCCACCGTAAAAAATACCGTAAAATTAAAAAAGAACCTGTGGTGCAGGTTCTTTTTCAGCTTATTTACTTGATTTCCTGAATCTTTGCCGCCTTACCGGTAAGACCGCGAAGATAATAGAGCTTAGCCCTTCTTACCTTGCCGCGCTTAACCACGGTGATAGACGCAATCTTGGGCGAGTGAACGGGGAAAGTCCTCTCTACGCCGACGCCGAAAGAAAGCCTTCTTACGGTGAAGCTCTCCCTTATGCCGCCGTGCTTTTTGGCGATTACAACGCCTTCGAAGTTCTGAATTCTTTCCTTGGTACCCTCGATAACCTTGAAGCCGACCCTTACGGTGTCGCCTACGTTGAATGCGGGTACGCTCTCTTTCATTCCTTCTTTTTCGATTGCTTCCACAAGACCCTTCATAATTCTAACCTCCCGGAAAGGACGTTCGTGTGCCCGTTTGCACAGAGGACCGCCCCGAATCTTTCGAATACAAACGGTATTCTACCAAACAAAATTCAAAATTGCAAGCTATTTTACGCCGATTTTTCAAATTTGTGAAAATTGCGATACACCTCGGCGAAAAGCTTTCTTTTCGCCGAGGTCTTTGATAAGATTTATTTATAGCTAAATCAGGGCGCCTTGCAACAAATCTGCGGCGATTTATATTCCATATAAATAATAGCGGCAATTTTCGGGCGCACGGCTGATGTTTGCGGCCGACAGGCTATGCTTCGAAGGCGGAGATTATGTGGTTGACTTTTTTGCCCTCCACTTCGATTACGTCGAAGCGCACCACGCAGTCGATTTCGCGGTCGGCAAAATAAAAGGCCGCCGCCTTTACGTACCGCTCCATACGCGCCCTTCCAACCGCCTCTGACGGGGTGCCGAACAGGTCGCCCGTGCGGGCTTTTACCTCGACGAAGGCGAGCACATCGCCAAAGCTCGCTATGACATCCACCTCGCCAAATGGGTTGCGCCAGTTGCGCGCCACGATTTTGTAGCCCTGCTTTTTGAGGTATTTTACGGCAAGATTTTCGCCCCTTATTCCCTTGACCCTGTTGAACTTTTTTACCGACTTGCCGCCGCTTTCCGCCGTCATTTTGCCCATTTGGTTGTAAAACTCCTGCGGTGAATGGGGCATATTCCGCACTCTTTTATGGCGGCGATGTGCGCGGCCGTGCCGTAGCCCTTATTTTTTTCAAAGGCGTATGCAGGGTATTCGGCGGCGTATTCGTCCATAACTTCGTCCCTGTAAACCTTTGCTATAATCGAGGCGGCGCCGATGGAATAGCACGCCGCGTCGCCGCCGACGACAGACTGCTGGGGTATGGATATATCCAGCGTCATATTGCCGTCGGTGAGCACGAAGTCCGGCCGCACCGAAAGACTTTCGACGGCGTTTTTCATACACAGCCTTGTGGCTTGGAGTATGTTGATTTCGTCTATCGTCTGCGGTTCAACGCGGCATATTGCCCAGGCAATTGCGTTCTGCCTTATGAGGGCGCTCAGCTTTTCGCGCTTTTTTGCAGTAAGTTTTTTGCTGTCGTCAACGCCCTCCACAACGCTGTCCGCGCACATTATCACGGCGGCGCGGTTGAGGCTGCAGTGAGCTATGATCACACCACTGCACTCCAGTCTGGGTGACAGAGCAAGACTCTGTCTCAAAAAA
>URMT01000137.1 GCA_900549005.1 uncultured Eubacteriales bacterium
GGACTGAAAGCCATCTGCGCGGCCGCTTTTCACTTAGATATAGCTTTTAACTGTAATATCTTTTACTTTTCGCCGAACAGTTCCTTTTCCACCTCTTCGCAGTAGCGGACGGACTCCATCGCGTCCTTTGCGTACTTCGTGGCGCCAATCATTTCGGCATATTCGCGGTTCAGCACGGCGCCGCCCACAAGCGTGCGGCAGGCGGGATACTCCTCGCGTAAAAGCTCTATCGTGTCCTTCATAGAGGCGACGGTAGTGGTCATAAGCGCCGAAAGGCCTACCACCTCTGCGCCCACCTCCTTCGCCTTGTCGACGATAACGCGCGCGGGCACGTCCCTGCCCATATCGTACACCTTGAAGCCGTAATTTTCAAGCAAAGTCTTTACGATATTCTTGCCGATATCGTGAATGTCGCCCTTTACCGTGGCGATTACTATTTTAAGGTTCTTCGAAGCGCCGCCGCCCGCAAAGGCAGACTTTATCACCTCGAACGCGCCCGAGGCCGCCTCGGCGCTCATAAGCAGCTGGGGCAGAAAGAGCGTCTTGTTTTCAAAGCCCTTGCCCACCTCGTCGAGCGCGGGAATAATCTGTCCGTTTATCACGTCGAGCGGGGCAAAGGTCTTTAAAAGCTCGCGCGCCGCCGCCTCCGCCTCGGCTTTAAGCCCCTTTTCAACGCAGTATTTGAGCGAGCCGCGCTCGCCCACGGGCACGCCGCCCGTCGAAGCCGACTGCACGGGCACAATTTTTTCCGTCTGAACGGTGCCCGCATACCCGATATATTCAAGGCAGTTTTTGTCGTAGCCCGAAAGGGCGCAGAAACTTTTGTAGGTCTTTATCATCTCCTGCGAGTTGGGGTTGATTATCGCCGCAGACAGTCCGCGCGCAAGCGCCATCGCAAAGAACGTGCCGTTTATAAAGTCCCTTGCGGGCAGGCCGAACGATATGTTGGAAACGCCGAGCGAGGTATTTACCCCCATACTATGCCGCAGATAATCGAGCGAATCGAGCGCCGCGACTGCCGCGCCGCCGTCCGCCGAAACTGCCATTGCAAGAGTATCGAAGATGATATCCTTTTTGCGTATACCGTACTTTGCCGCCTCTTTGAGGATATTTTTGGCTATCTTAATTCTGCCTTCGGCGGTGGCAGGTATGCCCCCTTCGTCCAGCGTGAGCGCGATAACCGCGCCGCCGTACTTTTTTACCAGGGGGAACACGGCGTCCATCACCTCTTTTTTGCCGTTCACCGAATTTACGAGCGGTTTGCCGTTGTAGCGCCGCATAGCGCGTTCCATAGCGCATATATCGGAAGTATCAATCTGCAAGGGCAAGTCGGTGACCGCCTGAATTTCACACACGGCGCGTTCCAACACAGAGGGTTCGTCGATTTCGGGCAGGCCGACGTTTACGTCGAGCACGTGTGCGCCGCACTCTGCCTGAGAGACGGCTTCGCCGAGTATGTAGGCCATATCCCCCTCTTTAAGCGCCGTTTTAAGCCGCTTTTTGCCCGTGGGGTTTATTCTTTCGCCTATTATTACGGGCGCTTTGCCGAAGTACACCGCGTGGGTATACGAGGATATGACGGTGAGGTTCTTTTCGGTAATTTCTTTTGGTTCGGTATGTGCCGCAATGCGCGATAGTTCGGCTATATATGCGGGCGAAGTGCCGCAACAGCCGCCGATTACGCGCGCGCCAGCCTTGACAATCTCCTGCATACCGAGGGCAAATTCGTGCTCGTCCACGTCGTAAACGGTGCGCCCGTCGCGCTCTGCGGGCAGTCCCGCGTTGGGCTTTACCACCACGGGCACCGAGGCGCACGAAACAAATTTTTCCACGACGGGCAGCATTTCGCGCGGGCCGAGCGAGCAGTTGAGGCCGACGGCGCACACGCCCATACCTTCCAAAAGGGCGCACACCGCCTCTGGCGAGGCGCCCGTCATCATCTTGCAGTCGGAGCCGAACACGCCCGTGGCAATTACGGGCAGACCGCCGCCGTACTCGCCTGCGGCAAGCACCGCAGCTTTGAGCTCGTACAAGTCGTTCATAGTCTCTATGGCAATCAGGTCGGCGCCCGCCGCCCTGCCCGCGGCAATCGTCCTGCCGAAAATTTTTACCGCGTCCTCGAAATCGAGGTCGCCGAGCGGCTTTAAAAGTTTGCCCGTAGGGCCTATATCGAGGGCGACAAACTTATCTTTAAGCCCCCTGCACGCCGCCTTTGCACACTTAACCGCCGCCGTCACCACCTCTTCCGTGCGGTCGCCGAATTTGAGGCTGTTCGCGCCGAAAGTGTTGGTGTATACAACGTCCGCGCCTGCGTTAAGGTATGCGCGGTGAATATCCGTAATCGTCTGCGGGCGGGATAAATTCCACTCTTCTGGGAGCTCGCCGAGCGCCAGCCCCGCCTGTTGGAGCTGAGTGCCCATCGCGCCGTCCAGCACGACTATTTTTTTCTTTAAAAGACTTTTAAAGTTCATATATTATATTACCTTTATTGTGCGGTAGAAAGAAGCGTCGCAGACACGCGGTATAACCATAAACTGCGCCTTCCACAAAGTGACTTTTTTCTACCCCACCTTTAATTCCTCTCGCTGTGCGTGCGGTAAATAAACCGCACAGTTCTGCCGTTTCCCTTCGGGAGCCTCAGCAGAGTAGCGTTTAGCTCACGCGGGCACCGTTCGCGCGCTTACATAGGCGCTCACTCATCTCGCTTCGGCACGCACAACGGGTATCCGTTGTGCTATGA
>URMT01000138.1 GCA_900549005.1 uncultured Eubacteriales bacterium
AGGAATTTTTGAACGAAAACGCCAACTTCAACAAGGTTGACGGGTTTATTGAAAAGGTTCACTTCAAGGAAGAGGGCAAGACCTCTTCGGGCGACTACTACGATTAAAGGGCGGACTGTATGGCAAAAAAGAACGACGGAAATTTTCAGACTTCCATACCGCAGGGAAACGTGTTCATAACCCCGATAGAGGAGGTTATGCCAAGCTCTATGCTTCCCTATGCCGAGTTCGTCATACTCGACAGGGCGCTCCCCCGCGTTGAAGACGGCCTCAAACCCGTGCAGAGGCGCATACTGTATACTATGCTCGAAATGGGCCTCACGCCCGATAAGCCGCACAAGAAGTCGGCGAGGATAGTGGGCGACTGTATGGGCAAATACCACCCCCACGGCGACAGCTCTGTCTATGACGCGATGGTGCGTATGGCGCAGGACTTCAATATGCGTATGACGCTGGTAAACGGCCACGGCAACTTCGGCTCGGTAGACGGCGACCCCGCCGCGGCGATGAGGTATACCGAGGCCAGGTTAGAGCCGCTCGCGCTCGAACTTTTGAAGGACCTCGACAAGGAGACGGTGCCCTTTTCGTTCAACTTCGACGACAGCCTTTTGGAACCCGACATTCTGCCGGGCAGGTTCCCCAATCTCCTCGTCAACGGCGCAAACGGCATAGCCGTGGGACTTGCCACCAACATCCCCACCCACAACCTGGGCGAGGTGATAGACGGCGTGTGCGCCTACATCGATAACCCCCGCATATCCTTGAAGGATATGATGAAAATTATCCCCGGCCCCGACTTTTCGACGGGCGGCTATATAATAGCCAACGAGCTCGAACAGGCTTACGAAACGGGCAAGGGCAGAATTACGCTTCGCGCCAAATATTCGGTTGAAACGGGCGCGGGCGGCAAAAAACTTATAGTGATAACCGAGCTTCCTTACCAGACCAACAAGGCCGAACTTCTCCGCAAAATAATGCTCCTCAAAGAGGACAAAAAGGAGCTTCTTTCCGGCATAACCGACATTGTGGACGAATCTGACCGCACGGGTATGCGCGCCGTAATCACCTGCAAGAAGGAGGCCGACGTAGACGCCATTTTAGCCGTGCTGTTGAAGTATACCGATTTGGAGTGCACTTTCGGCATAAATATGGTTGCAATCGCGGGCGGCAAGCCCCAGCAGCTCGGCCTTCTGGATATAATCAAGTACTACGTAAACTACCAGCGGCTGGTCGTTCTGCGCAGGGCGAAGTACGAACTCAAAGAAGCCCTCGCCCGCAGGCACATAGTGGAAGGCCTCATCGTCGGCGTGCACAACATAGACGAGGTTGTGCGCATAATAAAGAACGCCGAAAGCACGCCCGATGCGCGCAGAAAGCTGATGGAAAAGTTCAATCTTTCCGAACGTCAGGCGCAGGCCATTCTCGATTTAAGGCTGGCAAGGCTCGCCAAGCTCGAAGTTTACAAGCTCGAACAGGAGCTTGAAGAGCTCAACAAAAAGATTGCCGAATTGCAGAAGATAATAGGCGACAAGTCGTTGCAGATGAATATCGTAAAGCAGGAGATACGCGAAATCAAAAAGAAGTATCCCTGCCCCCGCAGGTCAGAAATCAAGGGCGCCACGGGCGAAATTTATATAAAGCGCGACGACATCAAGCGCGCCGTAACCGAATGGGCGATATCCGTCACCGCCGACGGCAGAATAAAGTTTACCGAAAAGGGCGAGTTTGTATCAAAATTCAAAAAGCCGCTCACCTCTTCCAAACTTTCGCATATGCACACGCAGATTGTGTTTACGGGTTCAGATGCAACCCTCGTCTGCTTCACCAATATGGGCAACTGCGTGTATATCAACCTCGACGACGCCGACCCCTCGGACTACAAGGCCGAAGGGCTCACCCTTCACGATATCTGCCCCGACGCGTTTGAAGGCGAGCGGGCGGTCAAACTGTTCACCCGCGAAGAGATGCGCGGCGACGCGCTGTTCTTCACCCGTGCGGGTATGGTAAAGCGCACCCCCTGGACGGAGTACAGCCTCAAAAAGAGCTATTATCAGGCGATGACGCTCAAAGAAGGCGACGAGGTTATAAACGTAGAAACTTACGATACCGACGAATTTTCCACTATGTTCTTCGTAAGCCGCGCGGGCTTTGCGCTCAACGCCGTAAAGGACAACCTTCCCGTGCAGGGCAGGGTAGCGGGCGGCGTGCGCGGCATAGCTCTCTCTGCGGGCGGCGAGTGCATATTCGCTTCGCAGATAAACGGCGAGGGCGAAATAGTGGTGGTGACTGCCGCGGGCGGCTTCAAACGCGTAATATCCTCGCTCATCGACCCGATAGGCAGGGCGTGCAAGGGCGTTATAATCGCCGACGTAAAGGACTGCGGCAGCCTGCTGTTCGCCGACTACGTGACCATTCCCTATACGCTTGCGGTAATCAACAAAGACGGCTCTGTGGCGGAGCTTAACACCGAAGAAATCAACATAGAAAACCGCGTAACCAAGGGCAAAAAGTTGAAGCGCAACCCGCCCCTTGAGCCCGCAAAGGTTGTGGCGCTCAAACAGAAGTCGGATTATGCTGACGGCAACGTCCAAATGCGTATATGAGAAAGGCTCACGAATTTTTAGCGCGGGCCGCGCACTAAAAATTCCGTGAATTTGAGAAA
>URMT01000139.1 GCA_900549005.1 uncultured Eubacteriales bacterium
GCTTAGCCTCTTTGGAACCACCCGTACAACGGGTGGTTTTCGTAAACCAAAAAAATGCGCGCCGCTTGAATGCGGCGCGCACCTGACGTACGGTTATTTCTGTTTACGGAAAAAATCCGTTTGAATTTATTATTACAGTTTGGTCTTTCCCTCTTCCGCCTGGATTATGCTGCCTTCGTCGTTCCAGCTATACATCTTGCGGATTTCGGCGCCTACCTGCTCCAAGGGCTGTGCGGCCTCCAACGCGCGCTTTGCGTTGAAATGCGCCCTGCCGTTGTTGTTTTCGGCTATCCACTTCGAGGCGAAAGTGCCGTCCTGAATCTCTTCGAGGACCTTCTTCATCTCTTTCTTGGTCTCTTCGGTTATAAGCCTCTTGCCCGTCTCGTAATCGCCGAACTCGGCTGTGTCGGATATGGAATAGCGCATCATAGAGAAGCCGCCCTTGTATATAAGGTCAACAATCAGCTTCATCTCGTGTATGCACTCGAAATAGGCATTCTTGGGGTCGTAGCCGGCCTCTACCAGCGTTTCAAAACCCGCCTTCATAAGCGCCGTAACGCCGCCGCAGAGCACGCACTGCTCGCCGAAGAGGTCGGTTTCGGTTTCGCACTTGAAAGTGGTTTCGAGAACGCCCGCGCGTGCGCCGCCTATGCCTGCCGCATATGCAAGTGCCACATCGAGAGCCTTGCCCGTATAGTCCTGCTCGATTGCAACAAGGCAGGGAACGCCCTTGCCGTCCTGATATTCAGAGCGCACGGTATGACCGGGGCCCTTGGGCGCAATCATAAACACGTCTATATTCTTGGGCGGAATTATCTGCTTGAAATGTATGTTGAAGCCGTGCGCAAACGCGAGAGCCGCACCGTCTTTGAGGTTCTTTTCGATGCTCTCTTTATAAACTTTTGCCTGGCGCTCGTCGTTGATGAGAATCATAACGACGTCTGCCTTTTTAACGGCTTCTGCAACGGTGTAAACTTCAAAGCCCGCCGCAACCGCCTTGGGCCAGGACTTGCCGCCCTCGTGCAGGCCGATGACAACCTTGACGCCGCTGTCGCGCAGGTTGAGCGCGTGTGCGTGACCCTGGCTGCCGTAACCGATTATTGCGACAGTCTTGTTTTTAAGCACGTTGATGTCGCAATCTGACTGATAGTATATCTTTGCCATAAGAGTTTTCCTCCGATTTTTGTTCACTGATAATTATATCCCCTGTTAATTTTCAAGTCAAGCGATATTAAAAAATTACTGTTAAAATATTGCATAAGTATGCAAATCGGTATATAATAACTTAAAAATATTCACAAAACAACGGAATCATTCTTATGGAAAAAGACAACATACTATCGCTCACCGTGCTTCGGGGGATACTCGACGACGACCTTTTTGCCGCCTTTTATGCGGCACGCGAAAATGAAGACGAACGTTACGCCTGCTCACTTCACGGCAGATTCTTTTGCACGCTGTATGAAAAGCACGCCGAAACAGACTTTGCCAAATACGTATGCGACGCGATTTTATATGACGAAAACGCCTTTTCGCTGTGCTGTGCAAACGGAAAACGGCCTTCGCCCTTTCTTGAATACGCATACCTGCGCGACGTAAAACTCATACTCGGTTACGTTGCGGAACCTTGTTGCGGACAGGGAGAATATTTTGCCGCAGGCAAGCCCACGCCGATGTTCGACACGTCTGACGGAGAGGCTTTTATTTCGCGCATAAGGAAGTTTTATAAAAAATACGGCTGCGGAAAATTTATAAAATACCGCGCCTTCGGCTATGAAGACGGCGAACTTGTGCCCGTTGAAAACCCTTCGGACATATCGCTTTCCGACCTGAAAGGTTACGAACAGGAAAAGGCCGCGATAGACGCAAACATCGTCAGCTTTCTGAAAGGTCTGCCCTTCGGCAATATGCTTTTATACGGCGACAGGGGCACAGGCAAGTCCTCCACCATCCACGCAATGCTCAACAAGTATTGGAAAGACGGTCTGAGAATTATCGAGCTGAACAAGGGGAATATGCTTGACCTGCCGAAAGTAAGGCAGCTTATTTCGGCCAACCCTTTGAAATTCATAATATTCATAGACGACCTTTCGCTCAACGAAAGCGACGACAAGATTTCGGGACTGAAAGCCGCGCTGGAAGGTTCGGTATGGGGCTATACCCCCAACGCAATGATAGTGGCGACCTCGAACAGAAGGCACATAGTAAAGGAGAATTTTTCCGACAGAGAAAACTCTGTACACGTCAACGATTCGCTGCAAGAACAGCTTTCGCTTTCAGACAGGTTCGGCATAACCGTGCTCTTTTCTTCGACGGACAAGGCGCAGTACCTCGACATAGTAAAAAAGCTCGCCGAAGACGAGGGATTGCAGGCAGACGAAAAGCTGCTTGCGCTTGCCGAGCGCTGGGCGCTGGTCAAAGGCGGGCGCTCGCCGCGCAGGGCAAGGCAGTATGTCGATATGGCCGTATCCTGCAAAAAGAAGGGTACGGAGATAGACTTCTGATTTGTTTTAAATTTTTATACAGTAAGTCCCCCGCGGCGCACAGCTGTGCGCCGCGGGGGACTTTTAAG
>URMT01000140.1 GCA_900549005.1 uncultured Eubacteriales bacterium
GCCCATCTCGTCCGCCAGCTCTTTGCACTTCTTTTCCAGCTTGAACGGGAATATGAAGTGCACGATGTCAACGCCCTCGAACGCCTTTCTTATCTTGTCCTCTTCAAACTTGCCGAACTTTATCTGGTTCTTTGCTGAAACTTCGGTGAGCACGGGCACGTATCTCTCTTTAACGTTGCAGTCGTTCTCGCCGTCGGCGCCCACGGCAATAAGGCGCACTTCGTGCCCCTTGGCTTTAAGTCCGTCGGCAAAGCGGCGCGCCGTCATCACCGAACCGTTGGTAAGACAGTCGATAAGGTCTATAACGATTGCTATTGTCATAAATTTTGTCCTCCGATGGGGAAGCCTTCCCCGTAAGCGGCTTTTTTATGATTTTACTGCCGCGCGTTTAAACTTTTGTAAGCGTAAAGTTAATATCAGTTCAATATTATGTAAATATTCTGTAAACGGCAGGGCAAATAAGCTGTAATTTTGTCTTTTTTCGGAGCGTTTTGCCCCGGCAACGGCGTTTTGATGCCCTCGTCTTTCTCTATTCACTTTACAAGGCAATTTTATGCGTGCAATATAAATCTTTCATAACCGCAGCATAAACTCAGTATCAACTTTTGCCAAATTTACCTTTTTTTGCGCGCGCTCTTGCTTTTTTTGCGCCGTTTTGCTACAATGTTTGCGTGGCCGCGCACGTATGCTGCGGCATATACCGGTAAAGGGAAGGGCAATATGGCAAATATTCTGGTCGTGGAAGACGACGCCAATATGCGCATACTTTTAAACGCGCGCCTCAAAAACAAATATAACGTTCTGCTTGCCAAAGACGGCAAAGAGGCGCTGGACATTTACGACGAAGGCAACGTAAACCTCATAATTACGGATATAATGATGCCCGCTATGGACGGATATACTCTGGTCGAGATACTGCGCGGCAGGGGCGAGACGGTGCCCGTGATAATGCTTACGGCAAAGGACGGTATGTCAGATAAATTCCGCGGCTTTTCCGTAGGCACCGACGACTATATGACAAAGCCGATAAACTTTGAAGAGCTCACCTGGCGCATAGACGCTCTGCTGCGCCGCAGCAAGATTGCCAACGAGGGCAAGATTACCATAGGCGACGTCGTTGTGGACAAGGAGACGTACTCCGTCACCCGCGGCGACGAGGTGACCGAGCTGCCCTCGAAGGAGTTTCAGCTTCTTTTTCTGCTTTTATCTTATCCGAACAAGATACTCACCAAAGAAAACATACTCGACACGGTGTGGGGCTATTCCTCTGAAAGCGACGAAAACACTGTGCGCACGCATATAAACAGGCTGCGCAACAAGTTCGAAGGCTATCCCGAGTTCGAAATCGTCACTATGCGCGGCATAGGATATAAGGCGGTGATTAAAAAATGAGCCTCCGGCAGAAGGTGAAGGGGCTTTTTACGGGCGGAGCGAAAAGCGGGCAGGGGCTGCCGCTTAAAAAGACCAAAAAGGAAAAGCGCAAAGACGTGGGCCATACTGTGGGAATGTTTCTGCTCATCTTCGTTGCGCTCGTAATGGTTTCGGAAGTTACTCTCGCCATAATAAACCTGTTTTTCTGGGATTCGCAGAGCGTGGGTTCGTTCGTCGTTCCCGTTGCCATAATGCCGGTAATCGCGCTTGCGTTGACTGGCATAATAATCTGGCTGAACAACGAAAGCACCAAGATGGCGGGCAAGGTGGTGGAGGCGTTCGACAAGGTTTCGCACGGCCAATTCGGCTATCAGCTCGAAGTGCCAAAAAAATCGCAGTTCAAATCTCTGTTTGAAAACTTCAACAAGATGAGTAAGGAGCTTTCGAGCATACAGACGCTCAAAGACGAGTTCATTCACGACTTTTCTCACGAATTCAAGACGCCCATCGCCTCGATAAACGGCTTTGCCAATCTGCTTTTGGAAGGCGGCCTGACGGAGGAGGAGCAGCGGCAATATCTTAAAATAATCGCCGACGAATCTGCAAGGCTCTCTACGCTGGCAGAAAACACGCTCACGTTGAACAGGCTGGAAAATCAGCAGTTCCTCGGCGAGGTGAAGCCTTACAGGCTCGACTTGCAGATAAAGGAGTGCGTAATTTTATTGGAGCGCGAATGGACGGCTAAGGATATAACCGTTTCTTCCGAGCTTGCGCCCCTCGAATACGAGGGCAACGCCTCGCTTATTCAGCAGGTATGGCTCAACCTCATCGGCAATGCAATAAAATTCACGCCCTCGCGCGGCGAAATTGCCGTTTCGCTTGCCGAAAGAGGCGGCGGCGCCGAAGTGCGCGTTTCGGATAACGGCATAGGTATGAGCAAAGAGGTGGCTCTGCACGTGTTCGACAAGTATTACCAGGGCGACGCTTCGCACTCTACCCGCGGCAACGGGCTGGGGCTTTCGATAGTAAAGAGAATAGTCACCCTTGCGGGCGGCAGCGTAAGCGTTGAAAGCCGCGAGGGCGAGGGCAGCACGTTTATAGTTTTTCTTCCAATCGGCGGGTAATGCGCTTCAATGCGCCATACTCTTTAAGTATTCTGTGTGAGAGCGGGATACTCGCGGCGG
>URMT01000141.1 GCA_900549005.1 uncultured Eubacteriales bacterium
GACAGTCGGCACTTTGTGCGCCCGCGGCTTCATTTTTTAACTATTTATTGAACATAATTCTTTCGCTCTTGAACATCCGCGCGAGCACGAACACGAGCGCGCAGGCATACACGATGTTGGATACCAGCGTTATGACGAAGTTGAGCGGAGTTACCGCAAGCGACATAACGTCGGTTATGAGCATCGCGCTGTTGAACACGGGAATGAGGTACAAAAACGGAGAAGTCCCCGCGCCTACAAACGAGCTCAAAAGCCCCACCACCAGCACTACGATGTTCATCGGGCCTACATAGCTGTTTGCCTCCTTCACGCTCTTGGCAAGCGCCGAAACCACCGAAATAAGCCCCACGAGAAGCAGTACGGTTGAAAGCATTACGCCGAGCGTCATCAGGTAGTGCCCCGCATTGAACATTGAAAGGTCCATTCCGTCGAACACTCCCTGCATAAGGTTCGGCAGCGAAAGTATGAGCCCGAGGAAGCTGGATATGCCGCTGAGAAGCGAAATACAGCTCAGACTTATAATTTTGCCTACGGCAATGTGCGAACGCTTGACGGGAGTAACCAGCATAGTTGCCAGCGTCCCCCTCTCCTTTTCGCCTGCGATAGATTCTGGCGCAACTGCCATACAGCCGCTGAACAGCAGCACGAGAAGCACCATAGGCACCACCGCGCTGAGAATTTCGGTGGTAAGCGAGGTAGCGGAAGCCAGGTCGTACCCCTCGCCCGCATTTACGTTGAAGGCATTTGAAATCTGCTGTTCATACAAGTCGAGCACAGCCGCAAACGTTGAATAAGCCGAATTGGAAGCCTCGTTTGCGGAGTTGTAATATATTTCCACATTGGGCGCAACGAAACCGGGCTGGTTTCTGTCCTCCACAATTTCGTCGAAGTCGGCGGGGAAAACCACGTAAATATCAAGCTCGCCTTCGCTCACCTGCGTTTTGTAGTAGTCGGAATCCTCCTCCGCCGCCGTAATTTCCAGCGCATCAACGGAACTGAAAATGCCCGTAAGGCTTTGGGGCATACTATCTACAACCGCCGTATAGCTTGAAGCTCCGCCCGCAATACCGCCCATAATGGTGCCCATAAGTGTATATACGACGTAAATGAGCAGTCCGGGCATTATCACCGTGGTGAGAAGCATACGCCTGTCCAGAAAAAAGCGGGCAAACTCCTTTTTAATTACGGCAAACATTCCCCTGAATTTTTCAAAAAACTTCATATCGCACCCCCTGCCGTGCGGGCGTAGATATCGAAGAATACGTCTTCGAGATTCTTTTCCCTGGTGATATTTGCCACGGTGTCGAGCGCGGCGAGCTTGCCGTCTATTATGACGCCCACCCTGTCGCATATCTTTTCAACCAGGCTGAAAATATGCGTTGAAAGAATTATGGTCTTGCCCTGCGCTTTGAGTTCGAGCAAAAAGTCGGTAACGGTCTTTGCGGTCAGCACGTCCAACCCGTTTGTGGGTTCGTCGAATATAATAAATTCAGGGTCGTTTACCACCGATATTACAAGCGAAACCTTCTGCTTCATACCCGTGGAAAGATTTGCCAGCTTTACTTCGGCAAACCTGTCTATGCCGAACCTTGAAAAAAGCTGACGCTTGCGCTGCGCGCGCACGGCCCCGTCTACGCCGTAAAGGTCGCAGAAAAAGTTGAACAGGTAGTTCGGGGTAAAGAAATCTTCGAGTTTGAGTTCGCCCGTAAGGAAGCCTATGCGCGAGCGCACTTCGGCGGGCTGTTTTACAATGCTGAACCCCTCTACTATCGCATCGCCCGAATCGGGTGAGATGAGCGTTGCCAGCATTCGGAGCGTGGTGGTCTTGCCCGCCCCGTTGGGGCCGAGCAGGCCGAAAATTTCGCCCCTGTATGCGGTGAACGAAAGTCCGTCTACCGCGGTGAGTACTTTTTTGTCTGTGTGTTGCAGCTTCTGCTGTTTGTAGGATAGCCTGAACTGCTTTTTCAGGTTCTGCACAGATAGAGCTACTTCCTGCATAAAATTCTCCGTAAATATTTTTATTTGCGGCAGTATGCCTCTGCCACTATCAATTATAAAGTAATATTGTAAAAAACGCAATTAAATGACGGCAATCCGCCGAGGTGAGTAAACGTCACTTTAAAATTTTGTATGCGGTGAACGAATGTCCCCAAATACAGTTTTATCGAAAACACAAAGTTTAAGTAATTTGAGATTTCTCCGCTCGCTTACGCTCGGTCGAAATGACAAATAACAGACATTTGTGCTCGGTCGAAATGACAAATAACAGACATTATACTCTTCACCGTCATTTCGAGCGAAGGCGATAGCCGAAGTCGAGAAATCTATACCTTTACAGACATACTTTTTTGCCCTTATTTTTATTTGCAATTGCGCCCGAAATGTGTTAAAATAAATTCAATAACACTAAAAGCAATTATTATAGTTAAAGTATACTTTTTTTATACAATTTATAAGGCGTGCGGCGCTTTAAAAAAGCGCCGC
>URMT01000142.1 GCA_900549005.1 uncultured Eubacteriales bacterium
CGCGCAAGGGTTTCCTTGCGCGCCGCCTGCGCCTTCCTCTTTCAATATGACGGCAAAACAATAAATTTTTTAATCAAAGTTTGCAATCGGAAATAAACGGTTATATAATAGTGTAGAGAAAAATTTTTTAAGGAAGTGTTTTGCGATGACAAAAATCGATATCTTTTCGGGCTTTCTGGGCGCAGGCAAGACTACGCTCATCAAAAAACTGATAAAAGAGGCCTACGCGGGCGAAAAACTCGTGCTCATTGAAAACGAATTCGGCGACATCGGCATAGACGGCGGCTTCCTCGCCGACGCCGGCATAAAGATAAACGAACTCAATTCGGGCTGTATCTGCTGTTCGCTTGTGGGCGACTTCGCAAAGGCGCTCAAAAAGGTGTGCGAAGAGTACAACCCCGACAGAATCCTGATTGAGCCTTCGGGTGTGGGCAAGCTCTCCGACGTAATCCGCGCCGTATACAGCGCCGATTTGAAGGACTGCACCATAAACACTTATACCGCCATAGTAGACGCCGCAAAGTGCAAAATGTATATGAAGAACTTCGGCGAATTCTTCAACGACCAGATTGAAACCGCCAACTGCATAATCTTCACCCACGCCGACGTTGCGGGCGAAGCCAAGCTCAAAAACGCAGTGGAACTCGTCCGCGCGCACAACGGCAAGGCTACCCTTGTCACCACCCCCTGGCAGCAGCTTTCGGGCGGCGAGATACTTGCGGCAATGGAGCACAGCGACACGCTCGAAGCTCAGATGGAACAGCTCAGGGCAGACGCGCTCGAACGCCGTCACGGGCACGACCACGATGACGACGATGACGAAGAGGAGCACGAGCACCACCACGGGCACTGCTGCCATCACGACCACGACGAAGAGGACGAACACGAACACCACGGTCACTGCTGTCACCACGACCACGATGACGAGGACGATGAGGACGAGCACGAACATCACCACGAGCACGGCGAGGGCTGCGGCTGCGGACATCACCATCACCACCACGCCGACGAAGTGTTTGAAAGCTGGGGCGTGGAAACTGCAAAGACGTACTCGGCGGATGAGCTGGGCGCAATACTTTCGCAGCTTACCAACGCCGTCGAATACGGCACCGTTCTTCGCGCAAAGGGCATAGTGGCGGGCAAAGACGGCAAGTGGCTGCACTTCGACTACAACCCCGGCGAACCCGACGTGCACGAGGGCGCGCCCTCTTACACGGGCAGGCTGTGCGTAATCGGCAGCAAGCTGGATAAGGAAGAGCTGGCGGAGCTTTTCGGCGTATAAAAGTTCAACATTCTGTTAGCTCCGCCAAGCTTCACATAAGCGTCGCATAACTTTGTTGCGCTGCGGCAACTTTCGGTCACTTACCTCTAAGTAAGCTCCTTCAAGTTTTCCTCGCGCGCCTCGTTCTGCTCGCTTCTATGAAGTTATTATTTGCCCGTTTATAAGGTAGTTTTTATGTCAGAAGAAATTTCGGTCTATATGTTTCTCGGCTTTTTGGAGTCGGGCAAAACCAGGTTCATACAGGAAACCCTCGAAGACCCCCGTATGGAGAACGGCGAAAGGACTATGGTCCTCGTCTGTGAAGAGGGGGAAGAGGAGTACGACCCGCATACCTTCAAGGTAAAAAACGTTGCGATAGAGTACCTCGACGACCAGTCGCAACTCACCGCCCAAAACCTCTCGGCGCTCGCCGAAAAGCACCAATGCGACCGCGTGATTGTGGAATATAACGGCACGTGGCTGTTGCAGGCCTTCTTCGACGCTATGCCCGAAGACTGGGTTATAAACCAGATGATGACCTTCTTCGATTCGGCCACGTTTTTAAATTATAACCGCAATATGCGCCAGCTTGTGTACGATAAAATTCAGCTCACGCAGATGGTGGTATTCAACCGCTTCAAGGGCGAATACGAAAAAATGGCGTTCCACAAGGTGGTGCGCGCAATCTCGCGCAGGCCCGACATAGTCTACGAATATATCGGCGGCAAGGCCGAGTTCGACGACATAGAAGACCCTATGCCCTTCGACGTCAACGCGCCCGTGATAGAGATAGAGGACAGGGACTATGCCCTGTTTTACCGCGACGTCGCCGAAAAGCTCAAAGAGTATATCGGCAAGACGGTGCGTTTCAAGGGTATGGCGGCGGTGAATAAAAAGGTGCCCGCGGGGTATATAGTTGCGGGCAGGTATATAATGACCTGTTGCGAGGCCGATATCGCCTACGACGGCTTCGCCGTGCGCTGCGGCAAACTTGCCGAGGGCATAAAGACGCGCGATTGGGTGACGGTGACGGGCAAAATTATGTATGAATATAATTCTGTGTACCGCTCGAAAGGCCCCGTAATTATCGCCGAAAAGGTGGAGCCTGCGGAGAAGCCCGAGCAGGAAGTAGCCACATTCTATTAAGTTCACAAAATTTTCGCCCTGGCCGAGTGCGAAAATTTTCGTGATTTTGAGAAAC
>URMT01000143.1 GCA_900549005.1 uncultured Eubacteriales bacterium
AAATTTTGCTCATTCTCGACTCCGTATAACGGTAAGCGGCAGGCGGGTCGCCGTCCACCGAACCGAAGTTGCCGTGGCCTTCGATGAGGGGAAAGTTTATTGAAAAGTCCTGCGCGAGGCGCACGAGCGCGTCGTACACAGAGATGTCGCCGTGGGGGTGATATTTACCGAGGCAGTCGCCGACGATACGCGCGCATTTGCGGAATGGTTTATCGTTGTAAAGACCGAGCTCGTGCATAGAATAGAGTATTCTGCGGTGAACGGGCTTTAAGCCGTCGCGCACGTCGGGTATGGCGCGCGACACGTTTACCGCCATAGCGTAGGCAATGAACGAACGCTTTAATTCCTCGTCCACCTCTACGTCGAGCATCTTGGTCATAGACAGTGTCTTTTTAAATTCTTCGGTGAGCTCGGGGCTGGTTTCCTTTTTAGCCATAACTACTCCTTACACGTCAAGCTCTTCGACGAGCTTGGCGTTCTCTTCTATAAACTTGCGCCTGAGTTCGGGCTGTTCGCCCATTAAGAGGGCAAACATCTTGTCTGCCTCAACCGCGTCCTCCACGTTTATGCGCACCAGCGTGCGCTTTGCGGGGTCCATAGTGGTCTCCCAGAGCTGTTCCTTGTTCATCTCGCCGAGGCCTTTATAGCGCTGCAATTCGAACTTGCCGTCGTAGCTGTTCCTGAAATCTTCGAGCGCCTTGTCGTCGTAGAGATAAGTATCGGGTATGCCCTTGCCCGAAACCTTGTAAAGGGGCGGCTGGGCGGCGTATACGTGGCCGTTTTCGACGAGCGGGCGCATATAGCGGAAGAAGAACGTTAAAAGAAGTATGCGGATGTGGCTGCCGTCTACGTCGGCATCGGTCATTATTATTATGCGGTCGTAGCGCAGCTTGCTTTCGTCGAAGTTTTCCTGTATGCCGCAGCCGAAGGCCGTTATCATCGCCTTTATTTCTTCGTTTTCGAGCACGCGGTTAATGCGCACCTTTTCTACGTTTAAAATCTTGCCGCGGAGGGGAAGTATTGCCTGAAAGCGCCTGTCGCGCCCCTGCTTTGCCGTGCCGCCCGCGGAGTCGCCCTCTACGATATAAATTTCGCACAGTTCGGGGCGCTTATCAGAGCAGTCGGCAAGTTTGCCGGGGAGCTTGGTGCTTTCCAAAACGCCCTTGCGGCGCGTCTCTTCCCTGGCTAGGCGGGCCGCGTCGCGCGCGCGCTGCGCGGTAATGCAGCGCAGAACGAGTTCCCTCGCCTCTGAGGGGTGTTCTTCGAGGTAGGTGCCGAACTTTTCGACCGTGGCCTTATACACAAAGCCCCTTACGTATGTGGAGCAAAGTTTGGCCTTGGTCTGGCTTTCGTACTGGGCGTCGGCAATCTTAACAGAAACTACTGCGGTTATGCCTTCGCGCACGTCCTCGCCCGAGAGTTTATCGCTGTCTTTAAGAACGTTGAGGCGGTGCCCCGCGTCGTTTATGACCTTTGTAAGCGCCGACTTGAAGCCTTCCAGATGGGTGCCGCCGTCGGGCTGGCGGATATTGTTCGAGAAGGGGAAAATCTGTTCGGCATAGCCGTCGTTATACTGAATGGCGATTTCCAGGAACTTGTCGTCGCCCTCGGAATCTTCAAAATACACGGGCTTTTCAAACAGTACCTGCTTTCCCTTGTTTATGTCCTCGATGAAGTGCACCACGCCGCCTTCGTAGCAGAACGAATCGGTGCGGGGCTTTTCGCCGCGCAGGTCGGTGAGGGTGAGCGTGAGGCCCTTGTTGAGGTATGAAAGCTCCCTTAAAAGGGTGCGGAGCGTTTCGTAGTTGAACTCCACCGTTTCGAACACCGTCGCGTCGGGGTGGAAGGAAATCAGAGTGCCCGTTTCGTCTGTGTCGCCGACGATTTTAAGAGGCTCTTCGGGTATGCCGCAGTGGTATACCTGCCTGTATTTGTGGCCGTTCTGGCAGACTTCGGCAACGAGGGTATCGGCAAGCGCGTTTACGCAGGATACGCCCACGCCGTGCAGGCGTGAAGATTCATCTCAAAATGTACTCCATGAGAACTTCCGATCCTTAATATAGCGCCTTCTTCAGGTTCCAGCAGATCAATGACGGGTTTTATCGTATCACCTTCGTCTTCTTTAGAGCATGACACGAACAGAAAAGAAAAAAATAAGATACTGATTATTGACAAATAATTTTTTGTTTTCATTTTAATAAACTTTTAAATGGTACTTTAATTAAAATCTGAAAGTTCCGTCCCGGTTCGGGGATTTCTACTTTCCGGTAAAAACTAAGATGATTAAAGTATTTGGCACCGGATAAATTCCGGGCTGATAAAGTCACCTCGGCCCATATACCCCCTATCCGGAGGTTGGCAGATACTCCGGCATTCAACAGCTGCGCTCCGGGAGTGGGATCTTCATTTCGTGCCACCCGGTGTTGTGCGGCAATATGCTGTACCTCAC
>URMT01000144.1 GCA_900549005.1 uncultured Eubacteriales bacterium
GCGGTTGTCTGCAAAATGCGGCGTGCGCCGACGATGTGACCAAGGCAAAACGCAAATTCAACACAGTATTGCGCCGCTTATATGAACCCGCGCGCCGCTCATACATTTCAGTCGTTAAAGCCGTTTTCCAATTCGTCTAGCGTAAGGCTGAACGCAGGAATAAAATTCTTCATAAAGTATTCTACGGCGGGCATACCCCGCGATTTGAGGTCCTCCTTTATGCTCTTTTCTGCCTTTTCGAACTCGGTGTTGCCGCAGCGGCGCTCTTCGAGGCACTTTATGTAGGCCGAAAGCCTGTCGGCAGCCTTTACCACCTTCCACTCCCCGCAGGAGGTATCGGGCTTGACCGAGGGGGCAAGCTCTTCGCGCAATTCCTCGGGCAGGGTGGCGAGCAGTTTATCGCACGCGGCGCTCTCTATATCCTTATATGCGCCCGTTATCGAGCGGTTGAAATACTTGATGGGCGTGGGCAAGTCGCCCGTGAGCACCTCGGAACATTCGTGATATATGGCATACAGCACGCACTTTTCGCAGTCGAGGCTGCCGCCGTACAGCTTGTTGGTGATTACGGCGAGGGCGTGCGCGATGAACGCCACCTGCTGCGAATGCTCCATTATATTCTCTTCGCGCACAGAGCGCATAAGCGACCAGCGCTTTATATACTTCATTCTGTCCATAAACGCATAAAAATTATAGGACATAAACAGGCCTCCCTTTTTTAAGGCGCGCGATACCGGCGCGCGTACTTTGATGTCAGTACAAATTATACAATAAAATGGCGGCAAATTCAATAAAACGATTGACTTGAAGTTCCATTTGGCATATAATTTTTCTGCAAAGGGCGAAAAAAGACCCGTTGCGAAAAAAATTAAATACCGTCGGGGGTGTCCGCGCGGTGTGCGCGGGCTGAGATTATACCCTTTGAATCGGCAAGGTAATGCTTGAGCGATAGTACATTGGCCATATAATTTTAAAGGTCGCTTTTCCTTATTTTGCGCGTGCGGGAAAGGCGGCGTTTTTTTTACGGCGGTAGAAAAAAGGAGGTTTTATGTTGATTTCACTTTTAAGTTCGCACATAGGCACCGTGCCTAACGGCGACGACGAGGCGTATGTCTATGAAAACATCTGGACGGACTACGCCACATCTCTTCTGACGCAGGTGTTCCTGTATGCCGCCATCGCGCTTGCGGTAATTCTGCTTGCGGTGGGCGTTGCGGTGAGGTATAAAAAGCCCGAAGGCTTCGGCGCATACGTAAAGCACGCCCTGATGATTGCGGGCGGCTTTGTGCTGACCGTGATAGTCACGATGCTCGCGCTCGGCTTTGCAGACATTGCCGAAAACGGATACACCGACTACGACGGAATTCTGGGACTCGTCTATATCCCCTCGATAATTCTGGGCGCGGTGGTCGTTTTGGGAATTGCGACAAGCTACGTTGCCTCGCTTTACGGCAAAAAGCCCTTTAAAGCGACGCTGATTGCCTTTGCGGCGACATTCGGCGCAGCGCTTGTTGCGCTGATTGTGTGCCTTATTGTATACCTTGCAAACGGCAATGCCGAGGCGAACAACGGCGCCGTTATAACCGATACCGAAAACGCCGTGCTGTATGTGTGCGCCGTGGGCGTGATTGCCGTAATAGGCGTGCTTGCGTGGCTGTTCGGCAGAGGCGAAAAGAAGGGCTTCGACTCCAAGTCCATCTCGTATGCGGGCATCTGCATAGCTATGAGCTTTGCGCTCTCTTACATAAAGTTCTTCGAAATGCCCCAGGGAGGTTCGCTCACCCTCGCCTCCCTTCTGCCGCTTATGATATATTCGTATATGTTCGGCGTGCGCAAGGGCGTGCTTGCGGGGTTTGCC
Source organism: uncultured Eubacteriales bacterium (assembly GCA_900549005.1). GTDB lineage: Bacteria > Bacillota > Clostridia > Christensenellales > Borkfalkiaceae > Coproplasma > Coproplasma stercorigallinarum. The sequence goes on from URMT01000144.1 coordinate 1,859, forward strand.
TACGGCGTGTTGCAGGCCGTGCAGGGAATTTGGTTCATTCACCCCGCGCAGTTCCTGCTGGACTATCCCGTAGCCTTTGCGGCGATAGGGCTTGCGGGAATGTTCTCGCGCGTGAAGAAACTTGAAAAACTGCCGCAGATTAAGTTCGCGCTCGGCGCGGTTGTGGCAAGCGCGATACGATTTATGTCGCACGTGTTTGCGGGCGTGTTCGCCTTTTCGGAATACTCCACGCTGGACAACGTGTGGATATACAGCCTGGGCTATAACGCGTTCGTATTTGCCGACATAGCAATCGCCATAGCCGTTGGCGTGGTGGTGTTCTCGGCAAAGTCGTTCCTTGTGCAGGTAAGGCACGTGCAGGCTACGGCATTTGTGAACAAGAACTATTCAGACAAGGTTGAAAAGCCCGCCGAAACGGCGACGGAAAACGCATAAAAAACGCGGTAATCAAGGCATATCCCCCGCCCTTTTGCGCGCAGGGCGGGGGATATTATATAAAAGATAAAACGTGGGCGCGGGCGGCATAATTGCC
>URMT01000145.1 GCA_900549005.1 uncultured Eubacteriales bacterium
CTACACCGTGGAAAAAATCAACCTTCCGTTCGAGACGGAGAGGCGGCTTGAAGCGCTGGGAATGACGGGCAAGGCGCCCGTCACCGTTCTGAACCGCAAGGGCAAGGGCATACTCATCATAAAGCTGCGCGGCACGCGCTTCGCCCTTGGTTATAACATAACGAAGAACATCGAGGTGGAACCGGATGAAACTGTTTAAGCGAAGAAGCTGCTGTTCGTCCGGCGAGGAAGATAGCAAGAAGCCGGAAGATTACACGATGACCATAGGCTTTATAGGCAACCCCAACTGCGGCAAGACCACACTTTTCAACGCCTACACGGGCGCAAACCTTAAAGTGGCCAACTGGCCGGGCGTTACCGTGGAAAAGGTTGAAGGCGCCATAAAAGACCACGGCCAGAAAATAAGGCTTGTGGACCTGCCCGGCACCTACTCCCTTACATCCTACACGATGGAAGAGACCGTTTCGCGCAACTTTATTTTAAGCGGCGAAGTTGACGTGGTGATTAACGTGGCCGACGCTTCGGCTTTGGAGCGCAGCCTTTACCTCACCCTGCAACTGCTGGAACTGGGCAAACCCGTGGTTCTTGCGCTGAATATGATGGACATAGTGTTGAAGCGCGGAATGGAAATCGACCTGCACCGCCTGCCCGAAATGCTGGGCGTGCCCGTAATTCCCGTATCGGCGCGCAAGCGCAACGGACTCGACATACTGCTCCACGCGGCCATTCACCACAAGGACAGCAAGGGGCCCGACAAACTAATTCACGAGCACAAGGAAGTTTCGCACCACGCGCACGACCACCACGCGGAGTACACTATGGTTTACTCCGACGAGATAGAGGACAAAATCGACGGCGTGAGCACGCTGCTGGTTGAAAAATATCCCGAACTTAAAAACGTGCGCTGGCACGCAATAAAGATACTTGAAAACGACAAGGAAATTTGCGAAAAGTATCCGCTTGAACTGCCCGAAGAGCTTGCGGGCAACTATGAATCGCGCATAATCAACGAAAAGTACGACTTCATTAACGAAATCATCGACGAAGTTATGGTGCACAAACAGCGCCAGGACAAGCTGACCGACAAGATTGACCGCGCGTTCACGCACAAAATATGGGGCATACCCATATTCCTCGGCATAATGGCCGTGGTGTTCTTTTTAACCTTCTTCGTCGGCGACCTTATTAAGAGCCTTCTGGAAATGGGCATAGGCGCCCTTTCAGACGCCGTGCAGGGCGGGCTTGAATCGGCCGATGCAAGCGAGATTATAATCTCTCTGCTCGTAGACGGCATAATAGGCGGCGTTGGCACGATTATCACCTTCCTGCCCAACATATTCATACTATTCCTCGCGCTCGCCTTCCTCGAAGACAGCGGATATATGGCAAGGGTTGCCTACGTTATGGAGGGCGTTATGAGCAGGCTGGGGCTTTCGGGCAAGGCGTTCATACCTATGCTGCTCGGCTTCGGCTGCACGGTACCCGCGATAATGGCTTCGCGCGCGTTGGAGAGCAGGCGCGACCGATTCAAGGTGATGCTGGTCACTCCCTTTATGAGTTGCAGCGCGCGCCTCACCATATACGTACTGTTCGCCGAAATGTTCTTCGCGCAGTACGCCTTCATCGCGGCGTTTTCAATGTACATACTCGGCATACTCGTGGCGATAGGCGTCACGGCCGTAATGCACCTTATAGACAGGAAGAGAAACCGAGAAGTCAACTACCTTCTGATTGAACTGCCCGAATATAAACTGCCCGACGCGCGCACGGTGGGCATTTACGTTTGGGAGAAGGTAAAGGACTACCTCGTGAAGGCGGGCACAACCATTTTTATTGCCACGCTGATTATATGGGCGCTTTTGTACTTCGGCCCGACGGGCTTTGTGGGCGAGGGCGGCGAAGGCAGCTTTGCGGCGTACGTGGGAAGATTTTTGAGCCCCGTATTCGCACCCGTGGGGCTGGGCTTCTGGCAGATTGTTGTGGCGCTGATTGCGGGCATTTCGGCAAAGGAAGTAGTTGTTTCGAGCTGCGCGGTACTGTTCGGAATAGCAAACGCCAGCGCCGACACCGCGGGATTTGCCGCCGCTTTGGAGGCGATAGGATTCGGCCCGCTCAACGCCGTGTGCCTGATGGTGTTCTGCCTTTTGTACATACCCTGCGCGGCGACGCTTGCCACCATACGCAAGGAGTCGAAGAGCTGGCTGTGGACGGGCTTCACCGCGCTGTTCCAGCTCGTCGTTGCGTGGGTGATAACGCTGATAGTTTATCAGGTAGGCCTGCTTATAATCTGATTGCAGTGAGAGCGCTTTTTTCAGATTGGTGCGGCAATATGCCGCAATCAACGGTATTTTGATAGTAAGACGGCCGCA
>URMT01000146.1 GCA_900549005.1 uncultured Eubacteriales bacterium
GGCAGAAGGGGGCGCGGCGGGCGGCCTCCCTTAAAAAAACTTTGCCGAAACCCAAAAAAAATTTGCGTTTGGTATTGACTTAAAGCATACTTTATACCTTATAATGTGTAAAGAAAAAAATTTTAAAAGGAGTTTAAATTTATGTTGACCGCTGTTTTGAAAAACAAGAGCACGGCCGTTAAAATCACCGTAAAGGGTGCGATATCCGTGCTTATGATAGTTCTGGCTGTGGCTCTGCCGCAAATAGCGCACATAGCGGGCGGCGCGGCGGCAGGCGCCGTATACCTGCCTATGTATGCGCCCGCGCTGATTGCAGGCTGCATACTCGGCTGGCAGTGGGGCCTGGGCGTTGGCGCACTCTCTCCCCTTGCAAGTTTTGCGTTTACCTCGCTGCTTCTGGATTCGGCAATGCCCGCCGCGGCAAGGCTGCCCTATATGGTGGTTGAACTTGCCGTATTCGGCCTTGTTTCCGGCCTGTTCTGCAAAAAGATTGCAAAGAACGCACTTTTTGCCTTCCCCGCGGTAATCGCCGCGCAGGTTGCGGGCAGGCTCATCTACTTTATAAGCGCCGTAATATTCGGCCAGAGCGCCGCGGCCGTGTGGGGCGTGATTGAAAGCGGCCTTACGGGCCTTTACATTCAGGCGGCAATAGTGCCCGTGATTGTGCTTTTGCTGTCGCTGGCCGTAAAAAATGACCGCGATTGAAAGGGCGCGGGAGCTGCTCGGTAAAAGCGGCTCGCTTGCGGCGGTGAACGGCGACAGGGAGTACTCCTCCTCCGCGCGCGGAGTGAAGCCGCTGACCGACCTGCTCTATTCAAACAGGGAGATGCTCCGCGGGGCGAGCGTCGCCGACAAGATTGTGGGTAAGGCCGCAGCGCTTTTAATGGCGGCGGGCGGCGTGAAGGAAGTTTACGCAGGCACCATAGGAAGGGCCGCCGTTGAGGTGTTTGAACGCTTCGGCATAAAATTTTCTTACGGAAACGTAACGGAACACATTAAAAACCGCGCGGGCAACGGAATGTGCCCGATGGAGCAGACGGTGAGGTACGTAGACGACCCCGCCGACGCAGAGATTGCCATACGGCGCACGCAGAAGGTGCTTGCCGCAATGGCGGAAAGAGGTGAAAAGATGAAAAAACTTGGCTTTGGAATGATGAGATTGCCCGTTAAAGGCGGACAAAACGACATAGACCTTGAACAGGTCAGCGAAATGGTGGATACCTTTTTGCAGCGCGGGTTTGAGTACTTCGACACCGCGTGGATGTATCACGAGCATATGAGCGAGATTGCCGTGCGCGAGTGCCTTGTGAAGAGGTACCCGAGGGAGAGCTTCAAGCTGGCGACAAAACTGCCCGCATTTATGCTGAAAAGCGCCGACGAGATGATGCCTACCTTTGAAAAGCAGTGCGAAAAGTGCGGCGTGGACTACTTCGACTATTACCTGATACATAACATAAACGCAGAAAACTACCGCAACCAGGTGCAGAAGTTCGACGCCTTCGGCTTTGTGAAAAAGCTGAAAGAACAGGGCAGAATAAGGCACTACGGCTTTTCCTTCCACGACACGGCAGACGTTCTGGACAAAATACTTTGCGACCACCCCGACGCCGAGTTCGTGCAGTTGCAGATAAACTACCTCGACTGGGACAGCGATAGGGTGCAGTCGGGCAAGTGCTGGGAAATTGCCAGAAAGCACGGCAAGCCCGTGATTGTAATGGAGCCCGTAAAGGGCGGCACGCTTGCCAAGGTGCCCGCGCAGGCAGAGGGGCTTTTGAAGGCCGTTCACCCCGATATGTCGGTGCCCAGCTGGGCGGTGAGGTTTGCCGCGGGGCTCGACGGGGTGTTTATGGTGCTTTCGGGAATGTCCGACATAGGCCAGCTCAAAGACAACACCTCGTTTATGTCCGATTTCAGGCCCCTGGACGAAAACGAGTTGCAGACGGTGAAGAAGGCGGCGAGCGTAATAAAGGGCACGGGCGCGATTGCGTGCACGGCCTGCCGCTATTGCACAGAAAACTGCCCGACGGACATACCCATACCCGACTACTTCGGGCTGTATAACAGCGGCATACTTGCGGGTAAGTCGCAAAATAAAGCGGGGTATGAAGAGATTGCGGCGGGGCACGGAAGGGCCTCTGACTGCGTGAAGTGCGGCGCGTGCGAAGGGCACTGCCCCCAGCACCTTGAAATACGCAGTCTGCTTGAAAAAATTGCAGAAAAATACGAATAAATTATTTTTAA
>URMT01000147.1 GCA_900549005.1 uncultured Eubacteriales bacterium
CGAACAGCTTTTAAAGCTCGACCCGCACGACCTTCACCTGCCCGGCTGGGACGAAAGCTATACGCCCGAACAGCTCAGCGGACTTATTGAAGAATATTCGTCGGTTTCGTATGATAAACTGTTCGAAAATCTGGTATACTTTTTAAAGGGAATAATGCCCGCGTGCGACGAAACGGGCATAAATATGGCCATTCATCCCGACGACCCTCCCTGGTCGATGTTCGGTCTGCCCCGCATAATCACGGGCGCCGAAAGCTACGAAAGAATGATTGCCGCCGTGCCGGACAAGCACAACGGCTTCACGTTCTGCACGGGCAGTCTGGGCGCGGGCAGGTTCAACGACCTCGTCGCTATGGCAAAAAAATATGCCGGCCGCATATATTTTGCGCACATAAGGCAGCTGAAATATAACGGCGATACCGATTTTACCGAAGCGGGCCACCTCACGGCTGCGGGCAATCTCGATATCTACGGCATAGTAAAGGCACTTGTCGAAGGCGGATTCGACGGCTACGTCCGTCCCGACCACGGCAGGAACATCTGGGGCGAAGACGGCAAGCCAGGCTACGGCCTGTACGACCGCGCGTTGGGCGCCGCATATCTGAACGGTTTATTTGAAGCTATTGAAAAGGATGGTGTTTAATATGAATTTACCCATTCAGGTTGAAGATTTAAAAGGAAAAGTTGCGGTAGTTACGGGCGCCGGCGGCGTGCTCTGCTCGCATATGGCAAAGGCTCTCGCCGCGGCGGGGATGAAAGTTGCCCTTCTCGACAGGAGCGTTGAAAAGGCGCAGGAATATGCCGATGAAATTACTGCCGAAGGCGGCATTGCCAGGGCATACTGCGCAAACGTACTGCAAAAAGAAAGCCTTGCCGCCTGCCACGAACGCATACTCGCCGAGCTCGGCCCCTGCGATATACTCATAAACGGCGCGGGCGGCAACAACCCTATGGCGCAGACCGACAAGGAATATTACGAGGCGGGCGACCTCGGAAAAGACATAAAGACCTTTTTCGACCTCACGGAAGAGGGAGTGTCGTTCGTGTTCAACCTCAACTTCCTCGGCACGCTTCTGCCCACCCAGGAATTTACCAAAGATATGCTTGGCAGAAGCGGTTGCTGCATACTCAACATATCTTCGATGAACGCGTTCACTCCGCTCACAAAAATACCCGCATATTCCGCGGCAAAGGCGGGCGTATCCAACTTCACGCAGTGGCTCGCCGTACATTTTTCAAAGATGGGCATCAGGGTAAACGCCATTGCGCCCGGTTTCTTCTCCACAAAGCAGAACGCTTCTCTTCTGTGGAATCCCGACGGAACGCCTACGCAGAGGACGGGTAAAATTCTTGCGGGCACGCCGCTTGCAAGGTTCGGCGAAACCGACGATTTGATTGGTTCGGTGCTCTTTCTTCTCTCAGAGCGCGCTGCGGGCTTCATAACGGGCGTTGTACTGCCGATAGACGGCGGCTTCTCCGCATACAGCGGCGTATAACGAAAAAGGCGTTTGCATATTATCCCCAAAGGGATAGATGTAACGACGATATTTTTCCTACATAAATTTACTTATTTCATTCTTTTCTCTTATACCATACCAAAGGTGCGGGGCTTAAAAAAGCCCCGCACCTTTGGTTTGATTGTTGTGCGAATTATTGACCATAATGCGATTTTGTGGTATAATTAGTGCATAATATATTGCAGTAGAATTGCCTCATATTTCTATTTGTAAAGATTATTGAGGGTGCTTCGGGAGATTTATTTATGGCTACCGTATATTCTTCGGCTATGGAAAATTATAAAAAGGGAAACTATCGGCAGGCGCTGTCGGCTTTCAGAAACTCCCTCGAACTTGGCAACGAACGCTCTGCCTACGGGCTGGCGCTGTGTATGCACTTCGGCCGCGGGATGTTCGTGGATAAATCGAGCGCCAAACTGCTCATAGACGGATATCTGGACAGAATACGCGGTATGGCGGAAGGCGGCGACGGCGAAGCGTGCCAGGTGATGGGCCTCTATTATTACGAGGGCGTCTTTGCCGAGCGCAATTTGCCGCTTGCGGAGAGTTGGTTTGCAAGGGGCGCTGAGGCGGGCGATTCTGACTGCAAAGTTTATCTTAATGAATTGAAAGATAGGCGTTGAACAACGTGTTTACAAAGCGAACGGCGGGGCGCAGTAA